>DAOVOB010000217.1 GCA_030629925.1 Fidelibacterota bacterium | reverse complement strand
CACCGGTGGTGGACTGAGTAAATTATTGGATGTTCAAAACAAGAAATTTACAGTCGTATCATGCGAAAAATGTAAATATTCCGAATTGTATAAAGCTAATACCAGTATGCTGGGAAATATTTTTGATCTTTTTGTCGGAGGCTAGAACAAAGGACAATTGATAAAGGACAATTGACAATTAATGTTGTTAAATATAGGGAACAGGCACTTGTCGGGCGAAGCTCGAAGAGCGTAGACTGATGCCTGTTCCTTTTACTTTGTGCTTGAAAATATATGTTTGAGTGAAAAAGTAAAAATAAAGAATTGATGATCGAGAAATATTTTTTTCATAAAACACAAAAGCCCTGAATATTAACCCAAGGCTTTTGTTTATACTTAATCACAAAATATTCTAATTGTCAATCGTCAATTGTCCTTTGTCAATTGTTAAACGTCTTTTGCTGCTTTTATTTCATCAATATACCAGGACATGATCTTTTCGAATTCTTCGCCTTCGGAGAAACCGACCTTTTTATATCGAATCATTCCCTGTTTATCTATAACAAACAAAGTAGGTATACCTTTAACGCCAAAAGTTTTGTTCAAACCATCCGCATAATATACCGGGAAATCGTACTCGTTCTCACTAATGAACGGCGGGACAAGAAATTTATCCCTATCTGTTGAAACAACTATGATCTCCACTTCTTCATCATCCAGGTACTGATGATATACTTCATTCATGTGCGGCAATTCCTTTAGGCAAGGCGGACACCAAGTTGCCCAAAAACTTACAATAAGTATCTTATCATTAAATTTTTCATGTGTGATTATTAATGAATCCAATCCTTCGATCTCAAATTCCGGCATAGGAATATTCAGTTGATCGGCAAGCAGATTTTGACGCAAAATATTACGACCAACAAAAACCGTCTCATCTATCATGGTGTTAACTTCAGCCTTGGAATATCCCAGCAATTCGGCCGTGTTCAATATCTCTGCTTTTGCATCCAAAGATCCCGGTGTCATTTTTAGAGCTTCGATACAAGCGATCAACGATGCTTCATAACGGTTCATACTATTAAGAGCTTTTCCGTAATTAAGTAGGATCTCAGTATCCTGATAGTCTTCAATAATTTTCTCATAGACACTCAGCGCTTCAGTCAGCTGCTGACGTTCGATCAGCAATTGAGCATACCCGTCACTTACCATAGCACGATAAGCTGTTAAACGATCATTCAATTCTTCATCAGTAAAATTACGTTCCTGATAATATTCTTTTGCAGAAGTTAAAAAAGCTTCACTCCTGGTCATTTTCTCAGCTTTTTTAACCGCATTGAAAACAGAATCTTTCAAAATGGGATTCTCTGTTGTTGCACTGGAAAGAAAGCCCAAGGTCATAGCTTTAGAAAAAATATCCGTATTTTTATTGTAAATTTTAATTACTTTTTGATAATCTTCAAGTTCTCCCTTTTCAATGCTCTCAGGCAATGCCTGTTCACATGCTGTATACAATTCGGCACTCTCTTTTTTCTGATTTTTCATAATAAACGAAATGAGACTGTCGTAATCGGGTTCGGTACTTAATTCGCGATTTCCGCAACCGACTAACAATAAAAGCACAAGACCTACAGTTAAAAAATATTTCATAACGACTTTCCCTTCCTACTTAAATATATCCGTTGACATTCTTAAAGAAATTAAATGAGAACTTCCCAGATCACCATTTGCGGAAGGCCTGAATGAATAAGAGACATCCAATAATGGCATAGAGAATTCGATACCTGCGTGGAGGCCATCGCCCCAACGATAACTGATCCCCGCGGCAACAATACTCTTGTATTCAATTTGAACCAAAGGTTGTACATCCACAGCCAATACCGATCCGATGGAAAACATATAATAATCAAGATTTTCCGTGAAAGACATTGCGGAGCTAATACCCGGTTTAAATTTAAAATCTCCAGCGACAAAGGGAACTACCCAAGCAGCCTTAAATTGCGGAGGATAATATTGCGCCGCTCCGTTATCAAAGACCATAATTGCCGAAGGAAGATTTTTTAGGGAATAGAGAGATTGAACATATTGACCTTTATGTTCCGCATGAAGATCAAATGTCAGTCCATAGCCATTGGTCTCTATCAAGCCTGTGTATAAAAACCCAAGATCAAGCCCAAGAATGAAATTATTTTTTTGATAGATCGGCATCCCAAGATGCACAGAATAATTAGCTATACCTGTGAAAAGAACTCCATCATAATCAATGATCTCGTTCTCATCCAATTGCCCATTACCCTCACCGGTATCTCCCGTACCCGGTATCCCATCCAAACCATAATCCAATAATGCATTTCTTGAATCAGGAATATCTGATATACCTATTCGCGAGACCATTATACCCAAAGGTTGATCTTTAAATTTAAATGTAAATGCGATAGAACTGGCAGATACTTCATTTCGGAACCAGGTTGAATGATAAAGATAAAGAGATTTATTTGATGTTTCACCTAATCGCGTCGGATTCAATATCGTGTTTTCACTTCCGTACTGCATCAATCCATAAGCAGCACCGTAAAGTTCTCCACCGGGACCGCGTAAAAGATTTAAATAATCATTCCCATAACTTGCATAGCCTGCAAGAAGTCCTATGGGCAGTATCATAAAAAGTAAAACAAAGATTTTTGCGAATTTTGTTTTCATAGTGGCTAAAATATAAGGGTTTTTTATCCCGGATGTTCCTTGTTTTTTTTTGCTGACTGGGAAATTTAGACAAGAGATATGAAAGTGTTTTCATAAATTTGCCGAACCTGTTAAATTATTTTCTAATAAGTTTTCCATTATCAAGGTGATAATTTATTTCTGCTATCTTTGCTATTTGATCATTATGGGTTACAAGAAAAAAGGTTTGATTCATATCTTTTTGGATCTTTTTGAACAGATCTAAAACCTTTGTCCCTGTTTCTTTATCCAAATTTCCCGTAGGCTCATCAGCCAATAAAATATCGGGCTTATTGATCAAGGCACGTCCAATTACTACCCGTTGTTTTTCTCCGCCTGATATCTCTGCAGGAAAGTGATGCATTCTTTCTGTCATACCCAAATAATCCAACATTTCTCTAGCGTTTTCTATGGCCTTCAGACGATTTTGTCCTCT
>DAOVOB010000193.1 GCA_030629925.1 Fidelibacterota bacterium | reverse complement strand
TGCGCGATGTAAAGAGATGTCACCAATCCAATTCTTTTTTAATTCTACGTCCTGAACTTTAAAGTTCTTATCCAACTCGATCACATAATTTTCTGTAGAAAATACCAGCTTGTCATTTTTTATATCAAGCCTGTAAAGTTCTTCACCCTCTTTATACAGTATATGGTCGCCTTTGTCCCAATAGCCTTTTTCCAATGAATTAAAACTTTCTTCGCAAAGGGCGATATTCGGCTTATCTGCAAAAGGACGTCCGCTGGTGGGACAGAAGCTTGTGCAGTTTCCGCATTCGTTACAGTAATCTGCAATATTTAATATCTGATAAGCTTGTTCGATAACGAAATTTTTATCCTCAGCCAAAATATACTGGCCATTATTTACTAACAGCTTTTGCATTTTCATACTAAAGGGTTTCAATTCATAACCCACATTTGCACGATTCGGACATACGGTGATACAAATATCACAAATCTCATCACAGTTCAAACAGCGAGCAGCTTCTTCTTTGACCTCTGCCTCACTCATGGGGAGATCGACCAAGTTAACGAGTCCTCGTTTACTGACATCAATTCTTGTTGCCTTAATACCCGGTATGACTCTGGATAATTTTTGTTGATGCTCTTCGCGAGATCTTTTTAATCTTTCGATATTTTTATGAACTAACTTAACGCCTGAAATTCGTGAGATGATCTCTTGTGCAACATCCTTACCATCTGCGACAGCTTTTATCAAAAATGAAGCTCCGCGATAAGCATCGCCACCAATAAAGACATTTTCTACTCCAGTCTCTATACCAAGTTTACCCTTAAGAAGATCTTCTTTGATAAAATCAATATCAAGATCTTGGCCAAAAGCAGGGATCATCGCATCGGCTTCTATGGTAAATTCTTTGCCGGGAATAATGACAGGTCTTGGCCGTCCGCCTTTTTCGCTTTTTTTCAATTCCATAAGATGACATTCAAGCGCTATTAATTTCCCTTCTTTACTAATAACCCGCGCCGGTGATGCCAGCTCAATCAGTTTAATACCTTCTTCAAGTGCGGCTTCTACTTCATCTCCGTCAGCCGGCATTTCATGTTTTGTTCGACGGTAAACAATGTAAACTTCACTCTCAGGACCGGCTAATCTTTTAACGGTTCGCGAAACATCCATGGCCGTATTGCCACCGCCCAAAATGAGAATATTTTTACCAAGATCAGGTGCTTTACCTTGTCGAACAGAAGCTAGAAATGACAAAGGATCCCATACGCCACTTATGTTTTCACTTCCGGGAATGTTAGCTTCTGCCGATTTTTGAGCTCCCGCAGCAATGTAAAGGTAATCAGAACTTTCATGAATTTTTGTAAAGGACTCTTTATTCACCTCGCTGTTCAAATGAACCGTCACGCCGGTATCTAGAATGTTTTTTATATCCCAATCCAAGGCTTCTTTCGATAGTCTAAATTCTGGAATAGCATTCGCCAGCATACCACCGATTTGTGCTTTTGATTCGTAAATTTCAACATCACAACCGGCAAGTTGAAGATAATAAGCACAGGATAATCCCGAAGGACCGGCACCTATAATGCTTACTTTTTTATCATTCTTATTTCCGGTATCCAAGATCTTGAGTTGTCCACTATTCTCTGCAATAAAGCGTTTGATATCTCTAATGCGAAGTGCAGCATCATAATTGATGCGCGTACAATTATCCTGACAGGAATGGTCACAAATCATACCCGTACTAATGGGGAAAGGATTGGTTTCAAGAATGGTTTTCAATGCTTTAAATCGTTCGTTGCTATTGGCAAAATCGAGATAGGCAGGAATATTTTGATGCGTTGGACAGGTATGAACGCAAGGTGCAAAAATACAGTCATAGGCGCCCAGTTCACGGTCCGTTTTAATACTCTTGATCTTATGTTGATATTTCAGATCTTTCTTAACCGCATCGGCATATTTCATAAGATAGGCATTATAGTCGCCTTCTTGCGGTGCATTAATATTTTCTAAGTACTGTAAAAGACGCGTATAGCCACCCGGCAGTAAAACGTCTGAGCAAACGGTCACGGGGTTTAATCCGCAAGACAGGACATCAGCCACATTATGCGCATTGACACCTCCGCAAAACGAGATAGCCAATTCAGGAAATACTCCGCGTAATTTTGCAGCTACATTTATACTGATCGGATGTAATGCTTTTCCGCTCATGTACATAGATTCTTCGGAGAAGACATCCTTGTGATTCACAGCTTCGAGAGTATTGGTAAGTTTAATACCAAAAAATAAATCTTCATCTTTGCCTATTTGTTGTAAAGATGTGATTAAATCACATGCGGCATCAAAATGTATATCATGCTCAAAGGCGACATCCGGAACATGCGTTTCATAGCCCATGGTTTTATTGAGTATAGAATTAATCTCGTCTTTGCCCAAGAGAGTAGGATTAAGCTTAATAAAAGTATGAAGCTTTTTCTCTGTGAGTAAATAGTGGCCGATCTTTTCAATCTCGTCCGAAGGACAGCCGTGCATAGTCGACAAAGTGATATTATTCGAGATCACATCCGGAATATCAATTTTGTCAATGTCTGGGTAAAACTCACGGATCTCTTCGATCATGACTTTTTTCTCTGCAGAACAGTCTTTCATTTTATCAAAGAACCGCTGCACATTATCCTGCAGTATGCCTTTCATATCGTAACCGACGCTCATATTAAAAACTGTTCCAAGGTCGTTGGAATATTTCAGTTCATGGCGTAAAATATGGATAATGATCCAGGCTTTTAAATACTCTTCGAAAGATTGCTTGATCTTGAGTTCCTGTGACCACTCACAATTATATCCTTCGTCATTGATATCAATACAGGGTTTGGAAACTTCAATTTCATCTAGCGTTTGAATGGTCTTTAATTCTATATAACGTGCCCCACAAAGCCATCCGGCAATGATGTTTTGCGCCATCTGTGTGTGGGGTCCGGCCGCAAGGCCGATGGGAGTTTCAAGATCTTGACCAAATATGGCGGTTTTAAAAGTATCCGTTTTATTTGGCATAAAGAATGATGAAGCATAAATACCAAAAATACAGCCATCTTTTAGCGAACTAAGGATAGTTGGTAATAGTTGTTTAATTGAAACGGGGTATAGTGAATCACGCATAATATTTCTCATGTAGTTTCTTTACTGCCGCGGCAATCTCTTTGTTCATTAATTCTTCGTCTATAGATTGAATTTGATTATCTGAAAATATGATCTTGCCCTCGGATATCGTCATATGCATTTCTTTACCCTGAACCCCAAACATTAAATGATAAAATAAATTCTCCATTGAAATAGGGGTAACCGGACGATAGTTGGTAATGGCAAGATCGGCAATGCCACCGACTTTTAACTCTCCGCTATTCGGAAAATAGCCATTCATCATTTCTGCCGTATATTGAAAAAGTACTTTTAGTGGATCAGAAATATTCCCATTTCTTTGCAAGAAGTGGGAGCGCATGGTGCCTAATATGTTTCCCGTCATACCATCTGTT
>DAOVOB010000013.1 GCA_030629925.1 Fidelibacterota bacterium | reverse complement strand
GTTGAAGATGTCAGGCTTGCACTCGAAGGTCTGCTTGAACCGGATAAGGTTCAGGAGATCCTTGGCAGTTCAGAAGTTCGCCAGTTGATCAAGATATCTAAAGTTGGTGTTGTTGCAGGTTCTATTGTTACCAGCGGTATCATGAAAAGAAATACGACGATCCGTATCCTTAGGGACGGTGAAGAAATATTTAAAGGTTATTTATCATCCATTAAGAGATTTAAGGATGATGTGAAAGAAGTTAAAGAAGGTTTTGAATGTGGTATTTACATTGACTCCTTCACAGATTTCAAAGAAGGCGATATTGTTGAAAGCTATATGGAAAAAGCGGTAAAACGTAAATTAGAGGCTTAAGAATATGATATCACGTTCAGAAAGATTGGCAAAAGAGATTCGCCACGCTGTGGCGGGACTGCTGATCCACTCGGCACCTGAAGATTGCAATGAGGCGATGCTGACTGTTTCACATGTGGAATTGACCAAAGATCTAAAAGAAGCAAGGATCTTTATTTCGGTCTATCCTCCTGATGAAGGCCTGCGTAAGCGTTGTCTTGCTTCCTTGGTTTCAATGAGAGGACGTATACGTCTCGAGATCGGGAATAAGGTTATCATGCGCTATGTGCCGAAAATTAAATTGTTAATTGACGATAGTTTGGATAATGTTGAAACCATTAACACATTATTGCGAGATATCTGAGGATGGAGTTGTGCTGGGAATGACAGTTCCTTTGCACAAAGCCATTGACTGGACATCCTTTGATGTTGTAAATAAATGCCGGTATGCCACGGGCTTTAAAAAAGTCGGTCACGCCGGAACCCTTGACCCATTCGCGGAGGGTGTACTTATCCTGGGCTTTGGAAAGCATACAAAATTGCTGGATACCCACAAGGATAAGAACAAGGTATACCGCGTTGACATAGAACTGGGCAAAGAAACCGACACGCAAGATCGTGAAGGTCAGATCCTGAAAAGCAGCGAGGTTGATTCGCCACCAACTTTGGATGACATTCAGGCAGTTTTGCCGCAATTCAGAGGTGATATCACCCAGATACCGCCGATGCACTCGGCCAAAAAGGTAAAGGGAAAACGCCTTTATACTTTGGCAAGAGCCGGCAAGATCATTGAAAGAGACCCTATACATGTCCGTATCAACGCCCTTGATATTCTTGAATATGAGTGGCCGAGACTGACCTGTAGGGTAAATTGTAGTACCGGAACTTATATTCGTACCCTTGCGGCCGATATCGGCTCTGCTCTTGGCTGCGGCGCTTACGCGCATGCATTGGTCAGGGAGCAGATCGGAGATGTCACATTGGACGAATGCTACACAATAGAAGAATTTATTGAAGCATGGAAATCTATAGCACACTTGACCAAATAGGGGATAGACCCGCTGTAGTATTGGCCGTTGGTTCATTTGACGGACTGCATCAGGGACATCGGAAGATCTTAAAAATAGTACGCGAAGAAGCGAACCGACGCGGTGTGAAAAGTATGATTATTACCTTCTCGCCAACACCGCGAGAGGTATTTAGCGGACAAAAAGAGATCGCTCTGATGAAACCGGAGGAAAAAACCGATGCTATCACTGCGATGGGGATAGATATAGTGTGTATGAAGCACTTTGATCTCGAATTCGCAAAGATAGGTCCGGATGAATTCCTCAAACGTTTATTGACATATCTCGATCTGAAGGCCATTGTGGCCGGTCCCGACCATTCAATTGGTAAAAAAGAAACAGGCGGAATCGAGTATTTACGGGAAGCCGGTAAAAAAAATGATTTTGATCTTATTGTTGTGCCGAAAACACAATATAAAGGTGAAGAGATCAGTTCTCAGCTTGTTCGTAAAACACTTAAAACAGGTCAAATTGATGATGTAGTCGCCATGTTGGGTTATTACTTCCGGATCTCCGGAACAGTAGTCCCCGGTATGAAACGGGGAAGGACCTTAGGTTACCCAACGCTGAATATCAAACCTGATCTCGTATCTTGTATGATACCGGCTTATGGTGTTTACTGTGTGTCAGTCCGCTTGGATGGTAAGGATATGCCCGGAATATGCAATATTGGAGTGCGTCCTACATTCGAGGAAGAAGGACTTTCCATGGAGGTGCACGTTTTTGACGAGGACCTTGATCATCAATACGGGAAAGCAGTCGAGATTCGCTTTATGCATTATATCCGTGGTGAACGGAAATTTGATAACAAAGAAGCTCTTATAGAGCAAATAAAAAAAGACATTGAAAAATGTAAAACATATTGACGGAGGAAAAATGTCAACTTTAAGTAAAGATCAGATCGCAGAGATCGTAAAGAAATTTGGAAAAAATGAACAAGATACCGGAGCTCCTGAAGTACAGGTCGCTATTTTAACACAGCGTATTAAAGACCTGACTGAGCATGCGAAATTGCACAAAAAAGACCATCATAACCGTCGTGGATTATCCAAGATGGTTGGTCAACGTCGCCGTTTACTTCGCTACATCCAAAAGGATGATTATAACCGTTATCTTGACCTAATTAAAGTACTAGGATTAAGAAAATAACATAAATGACAGCAGGAAATAGTTGCTGTCGAGAAGGAGTAAACTTTGATTACTAAAGAAAAAACCATAGCTGGTAAATTAATCAGCTTGGAAACAGGTCGTATTGCCAAACAAGCAGATGGTGCTGTTCTTGCAAGTGTCGGCGATACCATGGTGTTGGCTACGGTTGTATCCAGCAAAAAACCGCGCGAGGGTGCTGATTTTGTTCCATTATCAGTAGAATTTCGCGAAAAATTCTATTCAAGCGGTAAGATCCCCGGTGGATTCTTACGACGTGAAGCCAGATTGTCAGATCGCGAGATCTTAAGCTCACGTATTATTGATCGCCAGATCAGGCCCTTATTGCCAAAGAACTGGTATTTTGAAACACAAGTTATCGTAAGTGTATTATCATATGATGGTGAAAATCTACCGGATATGTTGGGTACAGTTGCTGCTTCGGCTGCTCTTAGTATTTCTAACATTCCTTTTGAAGGACCTATTGCATCGGTTCGTGCTGCACGCGTCGATGGCGAATATGTAATAAACCCAACATATGCTCAGCTTGAAGATACAGATTTAGAAATTGTTGTTGCCGGATCTAAAGATTCAATCGTTATGGTTGAAGGTGAAACAAAAGAAGTTTCTGAAGATGATTTCTTAGGTGCTGTTAAAGCATCTCATGAAGCAATTGTTGAATTCATTGCAATGCAAGATGAATTAGTTGCTGAGATCAAACCGGTTAAGCGCGAAAAACCTGTAGATGAAGAAGATGAAGATTTCAAAGCCAAAGTCATTGAGATGGTTGGTAAGAAAATGGATAAGATCCTCTCCATCACGATGAAACAGGAACGCGGCGATGCGGAAGTTGACTTAGTAACTGAGATCGTTGAAGCATTGGAAGAAGAATATCCCGAATGTGAAGATGATGTAAAGAATATCGTTCACGATATTCATAAAGAAGAAATTCGCAAGAAGATCTTGAAGAAAAAAATCCGTGTAGATGGTAGAAAAACAAATGAAATTCGTAAGATCACGGCAGAAGTGTCTGTTCTACCACGTGTTCATGGTTCTTCATTATTCACTCGCGGAGAAACTCAGGCATTAGTTGTAACAACTCTTGGATCATCACGTGATGCTCAGTTATTAGATAGCATTGATGGCAAAGAAGATAAAGTCTATATGCTACAATACAATTTCCCGCCTTTTTCGACCGGAGAAGCTCGCATGATCCGCGGCGTTAGTCGTCGTGAAGTTGGTCATGGTAATCTTGCAGAACGTTCACTTAAACCTGTTCTTCCTTCAACGGAAGATTTTCCTTATACCATTCGTGTTGTCTCGGATATTATGGAATCAAACGGTTCTTCATCCATGGCATCTGTCTGTGGTGGTTGTCTATCTCTGATGGATGCTGGTGTACCGCTGAAAAAAATGGTATCCGGTATTGCAATGGGATTGATCACAGACGGCGATAAATTCGCTGTTCTTTCTGATATCCTAGGCGAAGAAGATCATTATGGTGATATGGATTTCAAGGTAACAGGTACTGAAGATGGTATTACTGCCATTCAAATGGATCTGAAGATCGAAGGATTGTCTTTTGATCTTATGAAAACCGCATTGGCACAAGCAAAAGAAGGCCGTCTTCATATTCTCAATGAAATGAAGAAAGGCTTAGATACACCAAGAGCTGAACTAAGCAAATGGGCACCGCGCATGTCCTCTATGAAGATCGATACTGAAAAGATCGGTGCTGTAATAGGACCGGGCGGTAAAGTCATTAAAGAAATTATTGCTAAAACCGGCGTTGAAATGGATATTGATCAAGACGGAATCGTTAAGATCTTTACCATGGATGCTGCTGCAGCAACTGAAGCTGAAAATTGGGTTAAAGCATTGGTTGCTGAACCTGAAGTGGGTAAAATTTACGATGCAAAAGTCACACGTCTTATGGACTTTGGTGCTTTTGTTGAATTTATGCCCGGAAAAGAAGGCTTGGTTCATATTTCTGAAATGGCTTGGGAACGTACCAACGCCGTAACTGATATTGTTCAGGAAAATCAAGCCATTAAGGTTAAATTGTTTGAAGTTGATAGTCAGGGTCGTGTGAACTTGAGCATTAAACGGACAACAGCGCCTCCCGAAGGTTATGTGGAACCGGAACGGAAACCACGTCCCGACAGAAGACCCAATAACCATTCACGGGATCGTCGAAGATAATCCTAAACGGAATTAATGCAATTACCATATCATAAAACCGTTTTAAATAATGGAATAATTACACTGACCCAATCGGTTGACGCAGTTCGCTCGGTTGCGGTCGGTGTTTTCATTAAAGCAGGTTCTTGCGATGAGAACCCGCAGAATAATGGTATCGCACATTTTCTTGAACATATGTCTTTTAAACAGACAAAAACACGGTCGGCGTACGATATTGTTGAAGATATCGAATCCCGCGGTGGACATGTTAATGCATATACCAGTCGAGAATTGACAGGTTATTATGCACGTGTACTGAATTCTGAATTGGATAAAACCTTAGATGTTCTTTGTGATATCGTTCGCAATTCAACCTATCCACAAGATGAAATAGAACGCGAAAAGTCAGTGGTTATTGAAGAAATCCGTGATTCTTTGGATACACCGCAAGATATCGCAAATGATTCCTTTATGGAGCAGATGTTCCCAAAACATCCCTATGGTTATCCCATTATGGGTAATGAGGATACAGTTTCTTCTTTTTCATTGGATACTATTCGTGATTTTGTTGATAAGCAATATACCTCTTACCGCATAACAGTTGTAGCTGTTGGTGCCTTAGATCATAATAAAGTTGTTAAAAAAGTGGAAGCGATGATGGGAGATTTTAAGACCATCACTCACGCACGTGAGGAATATCCGCTTTTTGACCCTGTTGAAAAAGAACGGATCGTTTCACGAGATATTGCTCAGTCTCATTTACTTATTGGCCGTCGTGCTATGGGATATACCGATAAACGTCGTGTTACCTATGCTGTTCTGAACTCAATTTTAAGTGCAGGCATGACATCCCGTCTTTTTCACAATATTCGTGAGAAATACGGTTTTGCTTATACTATCTATTCATTTATCGATGCTTTCAAAACCACGGGTTTATTTGGTGTCTATATTGCAACAGATCTAAAACATGTTGATACATTGAAAGAACTGATTTGGAAAGAGTTTAGAAAATTAAAAAATGATGGTATAAGCGAACTTGAATTGGATAAAGTAAAAGCTCAAAGTAAAGGTTCATTGGTCATGGGCCTTGAAAGCATGCCCAATCAGATGGAACGCATGATACAACAACATGTGCGTTACAATAAGATAGTCGGCATTGATGAATCACTAAAAAAAATTGAAGCTATAAGACCGAAAGATATACAGGATATATCGCAAGAATTGTTTGACGAATCACTATTTCATACTTTACTGCTGAAACCAAATGGTAAAAAAACTTAAATACCCCGTACTGGCCTATCATAAGGTAACAAAGCAATGGGAAATTTCTTTTACCATGCTTTATCCTCGTACTTTTGAACGCCAAATGCGTTATCTTGCCCAAAAAGGCTATGTGGGTAAAAGTTTACGGGAATATCTTGCAGACCCGAAAGACCATTACTTTGTATTGACCTTTGATGATGCTTATGAAAGCGTATATAAAAATGCTTACCCCTTGCTTAAAGAACTTGATTTTAATGCTACTGTATTTGTCCTGACCAATTACCTGGGGAAAAATAATACCTGGGATTTTACACCCGGGAATATATTTTCACGTCATATGAATGTTGAGCAGTTGAAAACTTTGTACCAAGAAGGGTGGGAGGTAGCCTCACATGGTGAGAACCACCGGGTAATGACAGGCTTGCATCCCGAGTCAGTTATACATGAACTCAAACATTCTAAAGAACTGATCTCCTCTTTGATAGATGATGAAGTTGAAACCTTTTGTTTTCCCTTTGGAGTTTATAATGCAAATGTGGTTACAGCAGCCAAATCCTGCGGTTATAAAAATTTGGTGGGATTCACAGAACCATCTCGTTACGGTGTGATCTCCCGATCTGCTGTTTATCGTACAGTTGATGGTCGTTTATCTGTACTACGGAAAATAAGAAGATGTCCTTTTGATCTCTTTTTTGAGGGCATTAAAGAAGGAATTATTCATTCTTTTTCATTATTTTCACGACTCGCTCAACGCTTCCGTAAATCTAAATAACTCGTTTATAAAAAGATTATAATATGCTTGATTATTAGGCACTTATAGGCGTATCTTTAAGTAATTATTATACTAAGGTGACGTTATGATCCATAAGGCTATTAAGAAATTATATTACTCTATCAGCGAAATTAGCGAAATGCTGGATATTAAGCAATCGGTGATCCGATACTGGGAATCTGAATTCAAAGAATTAAAGCCTCAAAAGAACCGAGCCGGGAATCGAATTTACAAAAAAGATGATATTGCGATTTTGCGCATGATCAACCATTATGTGCATGGTAAACATCTGTCGATCCACGGAGCGAATGAAGTGATCATGGATTTAAAAGCAGAAGGTTTGTATAAACGCAAACTACAGGAATTGAATGAGATTGAACCGGTCAAAGCATCTGTAGAAGAAAAAGTTGAAGCGCCTGTTGAAGTCGAATCTAAACCTGAAGAATTGACCGTCAAAGCGGTAGAAGAAGAAGTCGAAAGTCCCGAACCGGAAATCCAACCGATAGAAAAGGCTGAAACTGAACCCCAATTCAAGATAGTAACGCCCACTGAGGAAACATTTATATATCCATTGGATGAAGCGAAGGAAGAGGACGTTGTTAAAGAAGGATCCATTTCTGAAGAACTTATTGAGCCCCAACCTGAAGCTCCTCAATTATTAGAAGAACCGGATATAAGCAAAGAAATTGAACATATCGAACCGGAACCAACACCCGAACCTGCAATTATCAAAGAACAGAAAGAAATACCTGAGATCAAAGAAGAGCCTAAGAGCGATCCCGAGCTAAAAGAACTTTTGAGGAAGATGTCAGGAAATATCAAAGATATAATTGATATTTTAAATGAATAGATCGTGACGCGTAACGTGTAACGCGAGACTCGTAGAGATCCGATAAACATAATTCGTTAATATTATTGTTTATTTTTTAGGAATCTTATCAAACCTGATAACATTTGTTGTATACGATATAGTTCCTCTAAAACTGATTCTTCAGTCTTAGCCAATTCAAGATCGTTTGCTAAAATAATTTGTGTTTCAAGTTCTGAAGTTGAACCCAATGAATAATATAAAAACTGGATAAATTCTTTTTGATGATTCCGTGCAGCCCCTTCAGCAATATTTGATGCAATGGATACAACACATCTTCTCATTTGACTAACAAGACCATATTTTTCATCTTTTGGGAATTCACTTGTATAAGTGTAAATCTCTTTCACAAAAGAAATACTTCGCTTCCAAACATCTAGATCATGATGTGTTTTCATTACGTCCTCCATATATTTTATCCAATAATGACACATTTAACCTGTAATTTCAATTATAAATTTTCATGTGTGATATAGCTCACATATTGATCGAGTAACAATAAACATTTTATGACGCGTCACGCGTCACGCGTTACGAGTCACGCGTTACGAGTCACGAATAATGCATTTATTATATTGCACAAACAGAGTAATTAATTTAAATTAAGCAGCTTTTTCGGAGCGTGGCGCAGCCCGGTAGCGCACTTGAATGGGGTTCAAGGGGCCGCAGGTTCAAATCCTGTCGCTCCGACAGCAAAAAAAAACAGGAGAATATTGCATTCTCCTGTTTCATTTTTAGGTATGATTAATTATATTTTTTAATAAAAAATAACAAGGTCGGTGATACAATGATGAACGACAAAAGCTCAACTAAGCATATTGGAAGAAAATTAGGATCATTATTTCTAATACTGGTTTTTCTTACAATTCCTTTATTTTCGGCTTCGGCACTTCAGGGTTTGGTGGTTCTTGGTACAGATTGGGGATTTGCTCAAGGCCTGGAAGCACAACAGGAAGCAATTACAAAGATCATGGCAGATGCCAAAGAAAAGAACTATAACGCAGTGTATTTCCAAGTACGAGAGGCAGGGGAGAGTTTCTATCCTAATGAAAATGGCTCCTGGAGTACATTGTTCAATGAAATTGATCCCGGTTTTGATCCTTTGCAATATGCTTTGGATGAAGCTCATCGTCAGGGATTACATCTCTATGCCCAATTTGATGTATTGAGCGCCTATAGCTTGGTAAACCGTCCAAAATCAATGGATCATATCTATAATCAAAATGGTAAGATCTGGATAGTTGCAGATGATTCTTTTACTCCGATCTCAGAAAATGCCAGCTACTTCCTGGATCCATCGAATCCGCAAGTGGTTTCATATTTAAAACAACAAGTGAATGACTTGACCAGCAATTATATGCTTGATGGTATTCATTTTACTCACCTTTATTATCCCAATAATTCAATACTCAAGACCCAAGCCTTCATAAGGCAACATGAAGCCATTCAGGCATTTTCACACCTTGATATTAATTCTTATACCCAAAATGTCATGACATCTTGTCTTGAGGCTTTGGTGACAGAAATTAAACTATTGAAACCTTATTTGACTATTTCAGCTGAAACTCAGGCATTAATGCACGAAGCTAAAGGTTTCAAATCAATGAACCCAGCTGATACTTATTACTTTCAAGATGGAATAGCATGGTTGGAAAAAGGGTTGATCGATGTGCTTATACCTCAACTTCATGTAAGATACAAAACTTTTAGCTCCCTTTTTAATATGTATTTTCAGGCATCGGAATTGAAAGATTATATTATACCTTCTATACGCGGAGATATAGATATCTATCGTGAAAGTGATCTAAAAAAAGAGCTTGAATACATTAAAAAGCAAGGTGCAAAAGGCTTTGTGATCTATTCAGCTGAGGATGCCCTGAAAGGGAAAACTTTTGTAACGGAAAAGGCCGATCTACCCTTTATGGCCCGGACTCACAAGGGAAGTAAAACCATCGAACTGGATCTTTCAAATCAAAATATCCCCAATGATATCATTTTTACTGACCATGATGGTAGTTTTCACTTTGTTGACCAGTATAATAAACTTGCCATCGTTGTGCAGGAAATGCCCCGTTATTTAAAATTGATGAGTATGCAGGAAAAAATGAGATTCCAAACCCGTGAATGGGTGGTGCCCTATAAATATAATGTCATTTCAAAAGACCATGTAGAGCGACATGCGCACTTTATTGAATTACGAAAAGCACCGAAATTTATAACTCCTGACTCCAGCTTTGCTTTTCTTTTTCGTGCAAGTACCGGGGATACAAAAATAAATGGAGAATCAATCGATGCTTATAGTAATACACATATTTTCTTCAAAGAAATCGCATTCAATCCTCTTGGACAGCGTACAAGGATAAGAGGGTCAGTCACAAGTAGAGATAAAACCATATTTTATGAGGATATCTATTTTGGGAACATGCCCGATACAACGACAAAACATGCCGTTGTAATGGGATCTGTCAGTCCGCAGGATACCGTTTTATTACCTCCGGATGATGTTTTGCGTATTACCTTTGCTTCTTTACTGGTTGAAGAAATGGATACTATTCTTCTTTATGCCAATGGCTCACCTTTGCCTTTGCATTATAATGGGAAACGCTATGTCGGTGAGGTTCCTTGTGAAATGTTTGCAACGAACAGTATCGTTTATCTCCAGGTTGCAGCAAGAGATATAAGAGGTGAAAATTATTCATACAATTTGCCTCTTACACTGATTATTCAAGATGAATTTAGATTTCCGGTCGTTGAAAGTGATGTTGATTTCACGCAAATGAGTTATTCACTCGGTGAGGTCAGACTGGGTGGACCCTATATTTATGAGTACCCTAAAGGTGTGCGTTTCAAAACGACAGGAAAGTTTGGTAAGAGTTACCGTGTTCAATTAAGTAAGACCAATGTGGGATATATTCCTGAAGATGAAGTTAAAGTATTGGCCGCAGGAACTCCCAAGGCACAATTCAATATCTATAATTTACATGTCAAACCGGATTCGACGCAAGATCTGTTGACTATCCCATGGCCGGAACCTGTCCCATATTCAGTTTTACCTCAACCTGAGCAAGATCGAATACGAATTACTCTTTATGGAGTACATTCTAACAGTACATGGATCACACATCGCGAGGGATTGGAAGTTATTGATCATATTTCCTGGGAACAGCGGGATGCCGAGACCTATGATATTTATGTTAATTTAAAAGACATAAATATTTGGGGATATGACATGAAACAAAATGGAAAATTTCTTTCATTTACTGTAAAATATCCGCCTTTGCGCAATGAATTGCGTATTGCTGTTGAAGCCGGACACGGCGGTGAATGGAACTGGGGTGCCGTTGGACTCTCAGGATTGAAAGAAAAAGATGTCAATCGTGATACGGCCGAAAAAGTCAGAGATATGTTGAGGGAAATGGGTTATGAGGTTGTAGAGATCAGACCGAAAGATAGCGCACCGCGTTTACGTGAACGCTGGTTGCTTACCGATTCTCTTGATGCGGATATTTTTATATCCATTCATGCCAATGCTGCAGGTGGAGGTTATTTGCGTGTGGCCGGTACAAGTACCTATTACCACAATCCTTTCTGGCGGGATTATGCTGAACTCGGCTACGAAAAACTGCGCGAATTATCCCTCGATGAATTTGGGGTGATCGGTTCCTTCAATTATATGATGTGTCGCATGACACAACGACCATCTATGTTGGTAGAACAAGCATTTATGAGCCATGCTGAAGATGAAAACAAACTTGCCGATCCTGAATTTCGGACTCAAATGGCAGAAAAGATCGCTGAAACGGTGAATGAATATATCAATGATAAATTAAGTCGTTAAACGTAAAACGTAAGACGTGAGATATGAAATGTCTTGAACCCTGACGAATGGAAGGGTTAAATATGAATAACCCGGCATGAAATGCCGGGATTTTCATAACATAGAAAAAAACAACCCCGAACCATGTTGAGGGGTTGAATCTGAAGAGGATGATCAGTGATCAATAAACTTATTCGACCCATTCAGGGTCGTTGAAGTTTGTTGGATTACGCCTATACTGTTATTGAACCCTTTCAGGGTTTTTTTAGACCTTCCGGCTGGTGCCGGTTTAGCCGGTCTGCCGGATGGTCGAAGGTATATATCCATAATTTCGACCAGCCAGCACATGTTTTTCAAACATTCGAGCTGGCAGGTCTTTTTTAGGAATCCCGTAGGGATTCAATAACAGTATAGGCACATTACTTCCATTACCCACAACCCCGGCGGGGTTGAACAAGTTGAGAATTATAACATTATTTAAAATACCGTCTTTCCCTTTCGGTCAGGTCTTTATCTCTCTCAATTATTTTTATCAAGTCCCGATACGCATTATCTTCACCTGAATTTCTATAAAGAGATCCCAATAAATAATAAATATCAAATGATACAACATCATTTTGTACTGCTTTTTCAAGGATGTTGACGGCTTTTTCAGTTTTAGCATTATCCATCAGATAAAAAGCATAGTTGTAAACGTACTTTGGGTCGCTCGACTGCAGATCATATGCTTTTTTCGCATATTCAAGTGCCTGAAGGGGAGAGAATTTAGAAAAGAGTATTGCAAGATTGTTAGCAGCTACGGCAGTTTTCTGCAGATCAAAGGAAGTAGATAGAGCTACAATGGCATTATCCCATTCTCCCAGTTCAGCAAATAATAATCCAAGGTTTAAATTGGCAGCGACATGTTCGGGCTCTTGTCGAACTGCCTCTTGTAAATAGAACATGGCTGAATCAATACGGCCATTCTGGTAATAAAGCATTCCAAGATTGATGGAAGCTTCTGTGAACTCCGGTCTTAATGCCAAAGCTCTACGGTAGTCTCTTGCTGCATCGGTAAAGTTTTGTTGTTCTTCATGAAAGTGCCCAAGATTGAAGTGAGAGACCTCCTGATCGGGATAAGTATTCAAACTATTTTCATATTCCTTTATGGCAGTTTTTAGTGAAGTGTGGTAATCGTGAGGAATATTTTCTTGCGGAACCGATAATAACTCTGCCGCAGCACGAACCCTGACCAGACGGACAGGATCTTGTGTAGCTTTGCTTAATGCTTTTATTGTTGCTTCGTTCAGATAATCACCCAAGGTTGTTGCGGCTGATGAACGGACAAGGGGAGAGGGAGTTGTAATAAAATAAAGGAGCAGGGGAATAACACGTTCATCGTGGATATTTTGCAGACTCCTGATCATGGCTGATTGTATGACCTCATTCGTGGGTAAAAGCATATCCGGAAGGATGTCATTCAGATTATCAGTATTGCCATTTCTAAGTTGATCAAGATAATCCGCCCACATCATGGTCTCTTTTTGGAATTTGCCTGAAAAATGCTCCTGAATGAACAATTCCGACCATTCCGAACTCTCGGTCGTATGGCAGTCATTACAGGCGTTAGGAGAGCCGTATGCGCGTGTGGCAACCGGTACGGGCGGCCGCATGGAGTGATCTGAGCGTGTCATGCGGGCAAAAGTTGTTTTTGGCATGTGACAGTTGATGCAAACATTGCCCGAGGAGGTGGGTTGGTGCTTGGTATGGTCTGTCGCATTTGCCACACGATCGGCGTGACAAGGCAGACAAGAAGCATTTGGATCGTCCTTTTGTATGAAACGGCCACTGGATGTATGGCAATGCAAACAGTCCATGTCACTGTTTTTCACACAGGGCGACATTAACCAGCTTGTGTAAGTGTAATTTTCTCCAAGATCCCGGCCGTCCGGGTAAAAATCTGAATGTTCCGG
>DAOVOB010000105.1 GCA_030629925.1 Fidelibacterota bacterium | reverse complement strand
GTATAATTATCTGTGTTAATCGGTGGAATCTGCGGATAGATTCTTTTACATTTCAATATACCTTCCCCTTGAATAGATCCTTCGACTTCGCTCAGGATGACAGGCTGTTTTATCATTTCAATATTCTTCTTTGCAGCTTAGTGCTTTTTGTGTCTCTGTGTGAGGTTTTTATATCTCACGATTTAAGCCGTTTCACGTTTCACGCCTGCCCTGCGAAGTCCGTCGGCTGACGGACAAAGAAGGGTCTCACGTCTTCTTCTTTTTCATTTCCCTTTTATTCTTAAACCCCTATATTTAAGGCTGAAAACAAGGAGTAATAAATGTTAGGTAAAAAAGCGGATCCGAAAGATCTAAAAAAAGCATTGTTTCTGGAACGAGAAAATGCATGGGATCATATCCCCGAAACACAAATGAAAGCACTAGAATCTTATATGAGCACGTATCGCTCATTTCTTGATTATGGAAAAACTGAACGCGAATCTGTTGATACGGCCATAGAAATACTGGAAAAAGCCGGGTATGTTGACATTCGTAAAACTAAAGATACCAAAAAAATCTATTATAATCACATGGGACGCGCTGTTGCGGTTTTTCGTCAGGGCAAAGGTCCCATTGAAAAGAATCTGCGTATTCTCGTAGCGCATATTGATTCTCCGAGACTGGATCTTAAACAGTATCCGCTTTATGAAGATGAAGAAATTGCCATGTTAAAGACTCACTATTATGGTGGAATTAAAAAATATCAATGGGTATCACGTCCCTTGGCTTTGCATGGCGTGCTTGCTTTTCCGGATGGGTCGGTAAACTCTATCGTGATCGGTGAAGACGATGACGATCCTGTTTTTACCATTTCGGATCTTCTGCCGCATCTTGCAGGTAAAGTTCAAATGACTAAAAAGGCCAATGAGTTTATTCCTGCTGAGAAATTGAACATTATTGTGGGTGGTAAACCTTTCAGTGATGATAAGGAAATAAAAGATAGAGTAAAACTTCATGTCTTGTCATTACTGAATGAAACTTACGGTATTACCGAAAATGATTTTGTCTCAGCCGATCTTGAGATCGTACCCGCCGGAAAAAGTCGGGATGTTGGTTTGGACCGTGCATTTATTGGAGCCTATGGCCAGGATGATCGCGTTTGTTCCTACGCTTCTTTGCGTGCTGTTATAGATGCTGAAGATCCGGAAGTATCATCACTTATACTTCTCCTCGATAAAGAAGAGATCGGTTCCGAAGGTGCAACAGGTGCCAATACGGTTATTGCAGAGCTGGTACTGGGATATATTCTTGCTCGCCACGGTTTGGATCAATCGGCCGTGATTCGTCGCTTATTGGCAAATGCACAATGTTTATCTGCAGATGTAAATGCCGGTGTGCATCCCGATTGGAAAGAAGTTCATGACTTGCGCAATGCCGGATATATGAATGGTGGATTGGTCTTGTCAAAATTTACGGGTGTTCGCGGAAAAGGTGGCTCTAATGAAGCCTCAGCTGAATATGTTGCCCGCTTGAGAGATCTTTTCGACAAGAACGGTATTATTTGGCGAGTAGCCGAATTGGGTAAGACCGATGAAGGCGGCGGCGGAACCATTGCTAAATTTATGTCCTACTATTGTATGGATGTGATCGATGCAGGTGTTTCGGTTTTGGACATGCATTCACCTTTTGAGATCACTTCAAAGGCGGATATCTGGATGATGTACCAGGCTTTCCGCGCATTTTTAGAGGATTAATATATGAAAAAATTGCTTTTTATCATAATGTTGCTCCTTTCGACATTCATTTATGCCGATATGTACGTAAATGGAGTTGAATTAAATTCCACAAAAGCACATTATATAAAAGTTGAGATCAAGTATAGCTTGGGAAAGACACTGGTTTACGTTGATTATGGGCAGGATGAAGTTATTCGTCATCGGCGGGTAACTAATAAAAATAACGAAAAACGATATTTTGTTTCAGTTGCAGATGTACTGAATACCTTTTATAACAATGATTGGGAAATAAAGGAAGTTTTCACTGTTCCGAGCGGAGGAAGTGATGACAGCTCGATCTCCGGCACAAGCTATTATATTTTTGAACGCATGATAATTAAATAGAAAGGACAGAACAATGAAGTATTTTAACATGACAGTTGTTCTTCTTCTTGCAGTACTTGCAGGGTGCTCAGCACCATCGGCCGATATTACCATTTTACATTGGAATGATTTACATGCACATAATACAACATGGGTACCGACCAGTTATAATAATGACAAGCATGCCGTAGGCGGATACGCTCTTCTGGATGCTTACCTCGACAGTCTGGAAAAAGTGTACCCGGGTGCATTAAGAGTTAATGCCGGAGATGATTTTCAGGGCTCTCCCATGTGTGCCGTTACAAAAGGCCTCTCGCAGATAGAGATCTTAAATAAAGTTAAACCGGACTTCTTTACTTTAGGTAACCATGAGTTTGATTATTCTTGGGCACATTTGGATTCCTTGCGTTTGAATGAAGCTAAATTTGGTATGTATGCGGCAAATCTGATCGATACAGAAACCGGCGAAAGTGCAGCACCTCAATTTCGGGTCTTTTTGCGAAAGGGGTATCGTTTTGCATTAATAGGATTGACCACTCCTTATCTTGACGAGTTGACCCTGCCAAAGAATCTTGAAGGCATAGAAGTCGCTGATCCTGCTGAGACCGCACAAAATCTGATCAATACGTTAAAAAGTCGTAAGATCGATCTATTTATCGTTGTTTCACATATTGGGATAGGTAATGATCGCAAACTTGCGGAAGCGGTTCCGGAAATTGATCTTATTATTGGTGGACACAGTCATACCTATATGCGTGAAGCTGAAAATGTGAATGGCGTCTGGATCGTTCAAGCAAATGCTCATGGCCGTTATGTGGGCGTTACCAATTTTCATGTAGATGAAGGTGATATAACATCTTTGGAAATGGATTATGTAGAAACGATTACGGGGAAACTGGCACCATCAAAAGATGTAGCCAAGATCGTTGATGCTTATGAAACAGAGCTCAAAGAAGCCATGGATGAAGTTATTGGAACGCTTGAAAGGGCTTGGACTCGTGGCGGTTCTGAATCAAACCTTGGCAACTGGATCGCAGATGCTTTTAGAGAAGCCACGGATACCGATATTGCTATGATGAATAACGGTGGTATCAGAAAGGGCCTCGATGCCGGTAAAATTCTTGTTCGCGATATCTGGGAAATCTCTCCTTTTGGGAATACCCTGGTAACATTTGAGTGGACAGGCAAAGAATTGACCGAAGCTCTGGATTTTATGGCAAAAGCAGGCCGCTCTATGCAAGTATCTGGAATTGATATGATGCTGGAACGAAATGAAGGTCTGGTTGATGCTCTGGTTGGGGAAGCTGAAATAGATCTTGAAAAGACCTATAAGCTCTGTGTTAATAATTACACTGCCAGTCAGGGTGAAAAATATTTTGGCACGAAAATAGAAGTGAAAGAAACGGGTCTGGTCGATCGTGATGTGCTGATCGAAGCGGTACGAAAGAATCCAATTATTAATTCAGGTATTGAAGGACGCGTTATTATTCTATGAAAAAAATATTAAGTATGTTTCTGTTTGTCGTTTTTATGGTTTCTTGTAGTGAATTATTATTGATGCCGGAAGAAAGCGCCGAAGCGATTATTGATCATGATCAGGAACCGACCCAAGAAGAGATCGTTTTGATAACTTCTCCCCAACGTATAGCTTTTGATGCTTTTGCGCGGGCTATTTCTATCCCGGAAGTCACACCTGCTTTAGAAATAGTTTTTAATGATACGGCGACAGGCGATTATATTGCAGAATATACTCAGCCGGATATGACAGATACTTTAGATGGATATATTACAGATAATGCGGCTTTTTATACACAAGTTCTAGCACCGGCTATTGCACCCTACCTCGATTCGTTAAAATCTTTACAAAAATATCAGGCATTAAACGCTCTGATCCTATTTGTTTATGAAAGCTATCAGGATTTTATTGGTTTAAGTTTCTATCGCTGGGGCGGCGATATTACAGATCGCGATCAGCCGCAAACATTGGGACACACTCGCTCTGATAAGCGCTATGGAATGGATTGTTCCGGTTTCGGAGCATCTCCATTTGAGGCAGCGGTCTTGCTGGGGATCTTAGACTCCACCGATACCGAATCGGCTTTCTCATGGTTCGGGTTTCGCCATATCTGCCGGACTGATCCGAATATCTCAGATGGCGGAGGTATAAGCGGCTCAACAAATAATTTCCGCCTGGAAGTATCCGATATGACAAAAGTCGGTGAATTGATCACAACTATTTCTTCCGGTGCAAGACCTACAGATGCCCAAATGGATTTGATGCAAGCGGGAGATGTTGTGATAAAGAGCGGGCACATGGGAATATTGGTAGAGATCAATGAAGAACTTTATTTTCTTGAATCCGGTGGTTCTACGGTCAATGAAGAAGGTCTTTATACACCATACCTGGCAAAAGATGCAATAGAGGATTTTGCCGGTTCACGCACAACAACGATACGTAGATGTTTGCCTGACAAAGAAACAAATACAGGTATTGTGCGTTATTGACACAAGAACCATTCCGACTTGATCACAGGATATTCGGGATGGGTATTTTGACAGGACAACCGGATTAACAAGATTAAAAGATATTTAAAATATTTCAGGAATATATAAAGACGCGATTGATCGCGTCTACAAGAAGAGGTAGATTTCATATGAAAAATAAAAAATTCACATTAAGCATCATCATCATGGTCCTTCTGGGTCTATCCATGATCTCTTGCGGAGAAAAAGTAACTAAACCCATTACCTTTGCTTTCCTTGCAGATACGCATATTGGGACCGCAACAGGAGCAGATGATCTTAGAAATTCCGTTCGCGATATTAATGAAATGGATAATATCGATTTTATGATCCTGGCGGGTGATGCCACGGAGTATGACCTGGCAGGGGAATTGGATACCGTAAAAGCTATTTTGGCTGAACTTAAGATACCCTATCACATTATTCCGGGTAATCATGAATTAAAGTGGTCGGCATCCGGCGGCGAAAAATTCAAAAAACTTTTTGGCGATGACAAATTTAACATGAGCTATAACGGCTATCGCTTTATCGGTGTAAACCAGGGACCTCTTATGCGCATGGGCGAAGGCTTCATTGCGCGGGAAGATATCAATTGGGTCCATTCGGCATTGAAGAAAATGTGGCCAAAGAAACAGCCTGTCTTTTTCATAACACATTATCCTATTGATCACACCGTTACGAATTCTTACGAGTTTCTGGATATTGTTAAGCATTACAATGTCCAGGCAATTATGCACGGTCACGGCC
>DAOVOB010000066.1 GCA_030629925.1 Fidelibacterota bacterium | reverse complement strand
TTCTATTATCAACAATCTCCGGCATATTGCTCTCTTGAACAATTTGATGGCTATTTCAGTGTTTCTTACACATATCCCTTATACTGGTATTACTATTATAATATCAGTGAAATGAAATATATATTCGACTACGGTCATTACATCTTCTCCAATTACAATGAAAATGGCATTTGGGAAACTAAGGTTGAATATGATCTGGATGATGGAAACCCGATCAAAATATCTTTCCAGGAATTTGAACTATATTAAGAACTACTGTTAAGATGTTTGATCTTTAATAAGATATTTTAAGTGACCATTTACTTCGTACTTCACATATCGTTGATCGGTGTTCTGAAACCAGTTTTAATAACCGGGCTTATTCAACCCCTACGGGGCTGTTAATTTTGAGAGAATACTGCCTATACTGTTTTTCGACCCCTTCGGGGTCACTGACGAAAAGGGAAATAACATGAAAAGACTGACTATCTTTTTCATCGCTTTGATCGTTTCATTCACTGCTTGTAACATTTTCATTGTAGAAAAATATGATCCTTCGGTGCTGGATTCCTCAATAGAATTATCCGATGAGATCGCGGACTATGTTCATCCCGACGCCAAGACACTTTCCATGCGGGCTCGCGGACAAGCAGACAATTTCCTGCTGATCGATATCTATGGCATGGAAAGCTTTTCCAATACCCGTTCTGTCGAGGTGCTGGACAGCCTGGCTGGCAATGAGCTCTTTTGGGAACTGATCGAGGACGGCACCGGCATGGAACGAGGCTACCGCACTCTGCAATTCCGGGCGGGGCCCTTTGAAAAAGATCAGACCTACACTTTGCATCTGTCCGAAAGTCGGCATGCTTTATCGCATGATGAGTTAAGCTTATCTTTTAATTACACACAAACACTTGACAGGATTGTCCGCGCAAATTCATATTATTACCTTTTAAGCGAAATGCGCATTTGGTGGGTCAGCGCCCGAAGCTATCAGATCAGCGATATCCCTGATTTTAATTATGTTGATTATCTGGACGATATCGACACGATCAGATTTTTTAAAACGGACTACCGTTTACTGATCCGAAGCATTTTGAGCCTGGATTGCGATGTCACCCATTCTGTCGATCATTCCATAGTGGGCGACACACTTATCATGCAAGTCAACTTAGGCCCTTCGGGTACAAGCGGCTGTAACAAGTGGGTCTTTTGCGATTACCTGATCGAAGATTACATGCAACAAAGCTTTTTCTATCAACTCTACCTCACAAACAGCAATAGGGTCATGTTAGAAGGATTTTATGAAAATCCCAGAATTATCATCCCGGAGTTTAGTGAGTAAATTCCCTGTTACAGGTCACAACGAGTTACGAACTGACCCCAGAACTTTGGAGGTATTATGAAAAAACTGATCATTATTACCATCGCTCTTGCCATCCTTGCAAGCTCCTGCAACAATTACATCGTCGCCAAGCGCGATCCATCTGTACTGAATTTTACGGTGGAACTATCGGGTGAGGTCACGGGCGATATCTACCCTTCGGTGCGAACGGCAAGTATGCATGTCACCGGACAAGCGAGCAATTTTCTGCTGGTCGAGGCCTATGGACTTGAAAGCTTTACAAATTCCGAAAGCGCGATTGTTGACGATAGTCTGGCCGGCAACGAGATCTACTTGAGCATTATCGACGATGGTACACCCGACAGCGAACGCTGCTACCGCAATCTACGTTTCTGGGTGGGACCTTTTGAAAGCGATCAATCTTACACATTACATCTTTCTGAAATGCCGGATGCTTTTTATAGAGATACTTTATCGCTGACATTTGATTATGATCAGCATCTTGATATGACCGTACGGGGCAATAGCTATTATTACCTTTTAAGCGAGATGCCTTTTGAAACGATTCGCGATAGTAGCTATGAAGATGGAGATCTGCCCGACTTTAGCTATGCGAATCATATCAACAATATTGACACTCTCCTGTTTTTCGAGACTGATTCCGGTCTTCTGATCAGGACCCTGCTGGATATGGATTGCGATGTCACGCATGCCACAAGCTATGACATCAACGGAGATACCCTGCTAATGCTCATCGATCTTGGGAATCCGGGAATAACGGGATGTAATAAATTTATTTTCTTTGATTACTTGATCGAAGACTATGCGCAACAGGATTTCTATTATCAATTTTATCTTACTAACAGTGATTGGGCCATGTACGAGGGACTGTACTCACCGCCGAGAATTGTATGGGACATCAATGAGTGAGGGTGGCTGGCTTCACCAATTGACAAGCCTTCGCTGAAGCTACGGTCTGCAGGCAAAGGGCAATTGATCCACCTATGCCTAGGCTTCGGTGGACAGGCAATTACTATGTTCAACCCCCAACCTTCGCTAAAGCTTCGGCTCGCAGGTCTGGGTTGTGAGTTTTCTTAATTACACATATCTACTATATTCGACCACGATGTGGTCTCCTTGAATATCGAACATCGATCAAGGATTTTTGATTTTTGAAGTGACAACGCCCGATTGACTCAATTTTCTTAACTTTTGACAAAAAGTTTGGAAATTTGAGTTAATTGGAACTTGTTTAAAGCGACTACTTTAGCCCCGGATCATGATAACACAGAGATCTCCCTCGGGACCCCTACGGGGCTGAACAAATCTGCAAATAGCAGATTTTTCAGGATGACGCATTACTCTTTCCTTCTCTCATATCTTATCTCTCATATCCTTCTTCCTTCTCTCTTCCATTCATCGTTCATAGTTTATCGTTTATCGTTTCAATTTCCCTTCTTGTCTTATTCCTCATAAAGTTTTACATTCATCACGTCTCAACTAAATAATACGGAGGAAAAGGATGCAAAAAAAATTCAGACAACATGCAGTTCTGTTTGTCTCGATTCTCATTGTTGCCGGGCTTTTTACGGCTTGCTCGAAAAAGATGAAACATGAAACGGCGATCAAGGAATCTCTGGTCGAAATGCGCGCCATGGCCGCAAAGCTGGGCGAGCCGACATCAGTCGATAATATTCTGTATTTCGGTACCACCAAGATCAATGAAAATTTTGAGATCGTGGATGCCATTCAGGCAAAGTACGGCTGTACCGCCACTTTCTTTGAAAAACAAGGCGATAAATTTGTCCGCGTTTCCACCGATGTAATGTTCGAGGGCCATCGTGCCGTGGGTACTATTCTGGATCCTGACGGTCCGGTGATCATCAAGATCCGCAAGAACAAACCTTTCTACGGAACTGTGGATATCCTGGGTGAAATGTATGAGACCGGATATGAACCCATTGTAGATGGCATGGGTGAGATTATTGGGGTTTATTATACTGGATTTCAGCTGTAGAAGAACCTCACACAAAGGCGCTAAGAAAACAAAGGCACAAAGAAGAGAATTTAAGGCTTGAATAGAATATTGAACAAGGATTAACGATTTCAGAATTAAGAAGTAAATATTCACTTCGAATATCACATATCGGCCTGTCCTGTGAAGCTCGAAGAGCGAAGAAGGATGTTCCTTGTTCTGAGATCGATCTGATTACTGCTTGGAGCTTGGCGCAACAAGCAATTGATAATTGATAATTGACAAAGGACAATTTAATTAACAGTTAAGAACGTCCTGACGCAATTGCAATATAGATAAAATATTTGAATCCGCATCGCGACGGCGCGTTAAGAAAATCCGATGAGTGAGGGTTAAAAAATCCTTGGGTGAGCAAAGCGAATCCCTTAAGTATTTTACCGAACGAAGAGGATTTTTAGCCAAAGGAGGTAAGCGGTTGCCTGCCCTGCGCAGCCTTGGCGAAGCGGGGACTTTCTTTCCCTTCTTTTCTTTGGTTAAGCAAAGAAAAGAAGGGAAGTAATCATGACGCTCGAAGAGATCCTGAACCCCGATGTCCACCGGACATCGTTTCAGGATGACGCGACTACGCCGAGGCTTCGAGGGAGCGAAGACTGGAAAAGGCGAAAATATCCACCTTTGCCAAGACTATGGAGCATTTCTTAAACCGTTGAATGGATGATAACACAGAGATCTTCATGCTAAATAAGAAGATAAATATAGAGAATATCCTCTGGAATACACTCCTGACGATTTGGGCGATTGTCTGTTTCCCCATAAACCCTTTGGTTTTATTCGGTCTGCTTGAAACTGCTTTTTATCCTGTAGCTTATATTGCCGGCTGGATTTTCTGGGGGATCGGTATGGGCTTAGTCATGTCACCTATAATTATGTTTCCACGCCGGGGAGGAGTTAAAAAAGGAAGATCCTTTGTCCATACGACAAAATTGGTCGATACCGGTATTTATGCTATAGTAAGACACCCGCAATATCTGGGAGGGATTCTTTCCATTTTTATCACGACTATGCTGTGGTATCCTCATTGGCTATTTATAGTTCTTGGGATTGGCGGTATTTTCATTATTTATATGGGATGCAAAGAAGAAGATCAACGTCTTGTTCAGAAGTTCGGCGATGCCTATAAAATCTATATGAAAAGAGTCCCGGGCTTAAATATTATAACGGGAATACTTCGGCTGAACAAACATAGAAATACATAAGAGGAAATTACATGGAAAAGAGAAAATCAAACATCGGTTGGTACATTATCGGTTCTGCCCTGATATGGGGTCTGACCATGATCGGCTGTGCCATGGCACTAAAAGGTACGGATGCTTATCAATCTATTCAGCTCATTCTCGGGGGTGGAGCGGCTGTGCATTTGATTATTATTTGGGGACCGCTTGCTGTGATGACTGGGAAAAAACATAAGGAAAACTAGTGACTAGTGACTGGAAAAAAATAAAGACAATACGATCCACAGATTACCAGCCTACGTCAAGACTACGGCTTGGCATAAAGGGGAAATCTGTGGATAGAATTGGAAAGTATTATGATCGCATCAATGATAGCTCCTTGCGGAATGAATTGTCACATCTGCATTGGCCATCTCCGAGAAAAGAACCAATGCGCCGGATGTAATGAAAATCGAAAAAAACAGGTTGAATACCGGTCCCGTTGCACGATCACGAATTGTGAAAAGCTGGCGGCCACGGAGTCCGGGTTCTGTTACGATTGTCCCACCTACCCCTGCGCTCGCTTGAAGCAGCTGGATACTCGTTATCGCACGAATTACGGCATGAGCATGCTGGAGAATCTGGCTTTTATCCGGGATGAGGGCATGGATGCTTTTCTGGCTCACGAGGATAAGCGATGGACATGCAAACACTGTGGTGCCAAACTGTCCGTGCACAGGAAGGTATGCCTTCAATGTGGAAAAGAGCGTTCGTATCAAAACTATGAACTATGAACTATAAACGATAAACTTTGAAGAGAATACAGTCTACAGATTACCAGCCTATGTCACCAACCTTCGTCAAGACTACGGTGGTCAAGAAGACTACGCCTAGGCAAGCACAGATTCACCCATCTACGCTTAAGCTACGCTGGGCAGGCACAGATTCTTTCTAAATAGGGTTTTAATCGGTGGTAATCTGAGAAATCTGTGGATAGAATTTAGTTTAAGGGGACAGATTGAAAAACATTTTTAATGCGGTTTTTAATATGTCGAAAAACTTAATTAATATTTTGGGAAGTCTGACTGTTCTGATAATACTGGTCGGATTTTCAAAAACTAAAAAGAAAAAGTACATGAGAAGAAAAAAATGGACGCCAAAGACCAGATCACTCCCAAAGGCTATTCAAAAACCTTGGCGATCATAATCGGTGTTTTCATTTTGACCTTTGTCATTGCTTTGCTGGTGTTTTTGGTGCTTTAAGCAAATTCTTTTATTCATTTCAGCCTAAAAGCAAAATTATAATACAAGTATTTCTTGTTAAGCTTGTCACAATAATTTAATATCTACTCACACAGGTTTTAGGGGATGAATTAATATTATCCCAAGATTGAAAAGAACAGTAAACGCCATACATCGTATGTAAGGTGTTATGCAAAACAAATAAAGGATAAATTTCATGAGCATAAAAGATCTAAAAGAATTAAAGATTGGGGATCTGATAGCAAAAATCCCCATCATCCAAGGTGGGATGGGCGTTGGGATCTCTCTATCAGGGCTAGCATCCGCAGTGGCTAACGAGGGCGGTATTGGAGTTATAGCTTCTGCCGGAGTTGGTATGCTTGGACATAGCCCTTTAAAAAATTTCTTAGAAGCAAATATTGAAGTGTTTAAAGAGGAGATCAGGAAAGCAAGAGAATTAAGCAAAGGAATTCTTGGTGTCAATATCATGGTGGCATTATCAAATTTTGCTGATCTGGTAAAAACTGCTGTTGAGGAAAAAATAGATGTAATTTTTGCAGGAGCCGGACTTCCTCTTAATCTTCCAAAATATTTAAATGCTGACTCAAAAACAAAGTTAGTTCCCATTGTCTCTTCCGGAAGAGCAGCTCGTATTATTTCCGAAAGATGGTTTAAACAATATAACTACCTTCCTGATGCTATCGTCGTAGAAGGTCCAATGGCCGGGGGACATCTTGGGTTCAAACCTGAACAAATTAGCGATCCCGAGTATGCGTTGGAAAAACTGATACCGGAAGTGGTCAAGG
>DAOVOB010000049.1 GCA_030629925.1 Fidelibacterota bacterium | reverse complement strand
GATAAGGAACTTTTAGTAGAGTTGGATTATACGATACCGGAATATCGGGATATGAAAACAGGACGATATTTTTATCACGAAGGTTTAAAACGGGTTGGTATTTCAGATAACAAACAACTGGTAATTAAAGACCCCAATGAAGCACATAGAAAATATCTTAATGCTGTAGGTTTTAAACGAACCGGAGATGAAGGCGCAGCGATCTATATTTATAAGAGAAAAGTCTAAAATGCCCGCTATTGAATAAAATTTAATGCTCTCGTTGCTTAAATAATTGTACTGAATTGAAAATTGAGATCACAAGCAAAAGAGCAAACATTGCCAAAAATACCCATTGACCCGATTGTGCAAAGTACCCCGCTGAATTAATAACAGTATACCCAAGCATTCCCTGTCCATAAAGAAGCAAGGTTTCTCTAATGATCCTTTTTTTGCAAATAAGAGATGCAAATATCAGTAAAATTGCTGTAATAATTTCAATAGAAATATGAAAAGCGATACTCACGGGGGTTGTTTCAAATTCCGGAACATTTCCGGTAACAATAAAGAAAACCCATTGCATGATCATTAACATACCAATAACAGCGGAGCTGTATTTTACAAATTTCATGCTTGCTCCAATAATTTACAGTTAGCGATTGTTTTTATATTTTTCAATAATTTCAAGGTATTTTGGAACAACAACATCATCGACAATACTTTCCCAAGAGCGAAAGATCGTCTTTTGTGCATTCAAGCCAGCATTTTTCATGTCTTCACGATTGGCGACAATCTTTAAAATTGCCTGACTTAAACTTTCAGCTGAGTTTTCACAAAGGTAGCCGTTCTCGCCATGGACAACACCTTCCGCCGCATTACTTCCTTTCACAATGAGGGATGCTGTGCCGACAGCTGCTGCTTCGCGAGTAACAATAGGCGCATTATCATAAATTGAGGGGAAAATAAATAGATCCGCCCGGGCAAAAATACTTTTTAAACTATCTCGATCTAGTATTTTCCCCAAGAATTGAACGTTTTGATCAACACCAAGTTTTTTGACCCGAACCTTGAAATCTTCCAGAGATTTTCCTTCACCGACAAATAGCATTGTGAATTGACAACCTGCTTTTTTCAATAAACCCAAGGAATCAATGATCATAGGAATATTTTTCTGTTTGACCATTTGCCCCACAAAAAGAAAGACAAGAGCATTTTCAGGAAGGCCATATTTGTTATTTGTTGACTGAACAAGGGAATCTAGATTGATCGGTACGTCAAAATCAGCACCATTGGGCACCACATCCACTTGCCCTTTGTAACCATAAGAAATTAGAGTTTCGCGAGTGCTTTCATTAACAGCCCAAACTGCATCGGCATAGCTAAAAAAGTCCACTACAAGATGTGTCATTAACCAGGAGATCACATCTGAGCGAGTCGCTTCTTTAAAATCATCATAAAATTTTGAGTGAAAGGTTGCCACCAGCGGGACTTCTTTTTTCCGAGCAAACCGTAAGGCAATATTTCCTGAGCTGAAAGGGCTTTGCGCATGAACAATATCCACATTTAAACTGGAAAGTTTTTTCCATAATTTTGGATTGTGTTGCCCAACACCCAGGCGATAGGGTTTTCGCAGGGCAAGTGGCAGTGAGGGATAACGTAGAACAGGAAAAATCTCATCATCTACATAAGCCGGATATTCGGGGGTAACCACATAAGAACGCCCATATTTTTTTTTGATCCAATGTGCATAATTTCGCGTAACATTGGCAACGCCATCCACAAGTGGAGGGAAAGATTCATTGAACTGAATAACATCTAATTTCATATTGGTCACCTCGTCCAATAATAGCGCAAAGAAAGCTTCTTGTCAAGCAAAGAGCTTCATGTTGTTGTTTCTGATTGTGGGCTATTTCCGACCTTTGCGTACTTTAAGTAGGGAATAATAATATCGTTTTTAGGAGTATCGGTTCCATCATATGTGATCGTTAGAACCGGAACGCCCGTGATCTCTTCAATATCTTTGCTCATGGCTTCCGTAATAAGGGAAGGACAACAAAAGGAAGGATTGGTTTGCACAAAAAGTGAAATATCAGGATGTTCTTTCATGATACGGAAGATCTTTAGAACATTCTCGTAACTCTCGCCTTCCTGTTCAATGCGTATGTTGAATTGAGCAAGTTCTTTTTCCGCATCCGGATTGCTTGGCGAAACAGATTTGCCGACATATTTACTGAAACGGCTATGGTAGCGGTTTTCAAACAATTGCATGGCTGCCAGAAGAGAACGATAAATAATAAGATCAGAAACATTTAACTGCTTGATCCATTTTTTTGCGACAGCACCGAAGGTGATTTTGGCATAATCATGATAAGGGGTTATAAGCACTTCACCTCCGACATCTTCAATGACACGGATAAGATCCTGGTTCATAACCTCATTGTCGCGCACATAAAGATCTCCAAAAATAGCGACTTTTGGTTTGGCTATTTTATTGATCTCAATGGTATCGATCTTTGCTATGACCCTTTCTACAGCATCAAGATATTTGATCTTGCCAAGAAAGGCATCGAGAAAAATATTATGGCATTGCTTAAGGATACGGTCTGTTTTTCCTTTTTTAACTTCATAAGGACGGATCATACATCCGATCTTTTTAAGGTTTCCACCGAACATGTAGGCAAAATAAGTTTTAACGGAAATGATCGCACTAAAATCAAACATAGCTATAGTACCAATATATATTCCCGCACCTTCAAGATTGCCTTCACTTTCGTTTATTAGAGTTTTGATATAAGGAGCGTACAAACGGATATTGCAGGCCCATTTACCCTCAATCATCCAAAGAAGTGTATTGGTGGGTACGAGAGCATATTTTTTTATATAGGTGATAAATTCATGTGCAATAGCATTCACGGGGATACATTGCCCTGTGTTCATCTTCATACTTTCTGCAATCAGTTGAGGTGTTTCTTCCAGTACGCGGGCATCAATACCCGCGGCACGAAGATTAGCGGCAACAAGAGGAATAACCGTTGGGTCCCAATTGGGAAGCAGGATCGTTTTACCTTTGTAATTCTTTTCCATTTTCGAAGTGATCGCATATTTTTTTTCAGGGACCTTTTCCGGCACACTTGACCGCAAATGATTTCTGAAAGCTCTTACGCTTGCCTCAATTCGTGTTTCATAACCGACATTTGAATCATGTTCATCCAGCTGTAAGATCAAGTAAGGTTTCTCATGTGCGTCCATGATGCGCTTAAAATATTCCAGCGCAAAAGAATCGGGAGCGCACATAAAAGAAGTAATAAAAACAGGATATAATCCGGGTGTTTTTGCACACATATCCGCAGCTTCCAGAATGGCCGCGGGATAGGCCCAGTGAAACTGATCCAGAAGCAGTTCCATATCTTCATCTTTAGCGGCAGTAGGTAGAGAATCATTGAAGAAAGTTTCAATTCCCAATTGTGCAAAATAATTTGGAATGCCCTTATTCATTGAATTTGCAAGTACAGTATAAGGCCTGCCGAGTAAGGCGATCTTAATCTCGCCGTTCTTCGGTGGCGTATACAAGGCTTTCATTTTTTCTTTCTTTTCCATGTAATGTGCCCAGGCATCGTCATAGGCTTTATTGATAGCAAGAATACTGCATTGCCCCGGGAAGGCCTTCTGTAGAGAACGATGCAGTTCTGCTTTTGTCAGCAAAGGATTTTGCCGGTGATTGATAATGGGACGCATGCTATTGATACGAACATTATTCTCTTTTGTAAGAGAAGCAACGATTGAAGTGAATTGAGTGTAATAGCAGTATTTTCGCATACGTTCGGGATTATCGGGATCTTTACTGTTTTCAAGATGAATAGGCAGGAAAAGAATATCACAATGCGGAATAAGCACTTGAACATGGCCGTGAAAAGCAGTTACCGGAGCACAGAATTCAGCACCACTGTGTTTTTTTCCGATCTCAAGAATATTTTTTTCATTTTTGGAGCTAACGGTTTTCATTCCCAGTGAATTAAAAAAATGCTCCCATAAAGACAACTCTTCAAATATCTGCAGGCCTGCGGGTATTCCTATGATCGGTGCAGATCCATTGATCTCTTTGAATGTATTTCTTGGTATTGCCCTATTTCGTATTTGCAGAAGTGAGGGGACTTTTTCTTTTTTTACATATTTTTTGGTATTGTAATCACGCCCGCAAAGGAATCCATATGCAACCTCATCATCTTTAATACTGGCAATGCGAATACGGCAATGATTTAAGCAAAGTTCACAGGTTTCTATGCGAACCGGGATCTGTTCTTTATAAATATCAATTCCCTTAAACGTACTTTTTTCCTGCATTTCTTCCGCGGTGGTGATCGCGGCGCCCAAAGCACCGGTTAAATGACAATAACGGGAAACAAAGACAGGTTGTTGTAATTTTTGTTCAAAAGCAGCGACAAGAGCCATGTTTTTTGCCGTTGCGCCTTGAAAAAATACTCGTTTCCCGATTGTACCCCCCGAAGCGACCTTTTGCAGGTAATTATCCCGAACAGAATAAAGTGCAGTTGCAAGAATTTCGCTCACAGAATAATTTTTATTCAAATAATGATTAATATCCCGTTCCATAAATACGGTACAACGGTCACTTGCCAAAGGTGCCCGTGCGCCTTTGGCAAGGCTTGAATACTCAGAAAGCGAGACATTTAGTTTTTGCGCCTGCTCCTCGATAAAGCTTCCCGTACCGGCGGCACAGACGTTATTCATTTTTGAGAAAGTTACAACCCCCTTCCGCAAGGTTGTAAATTTTGCATCCTGGCCCCCTATCTCAATAATGGTATCAATATCGGGATCAAGATCCACTGCGGCCCGGGCATGTGCTGAGATCTCATCCATAATGCAATCCGCACCAATGAGCTTCCCGATGAATTTTCTACCGGATCCCGTCGTTGCCACGGAAATAAAATTAAAATGATGTGTGTATTTTTGTGATACATGATTGATAGCTTCAAAAACACCCTGTGTCGCAATAATGGGACGCCCCGCCGTACGTGTATAAAAACCGGCAATGGGAGTAAAATCCTTATCAATAATAATTGCTTTTGTTGAGGTTGAACCGATATCGACCCCCATGTAGACTTCCGAAGATGCATCTTTGCCGGGAAATTGATAAATATCAATTTCCACAGGTGTCCCGCCTGTGGAAACCGGGAAATCATAGTGTTCCAATCCGTCAAAATCCGGGTAATCACTCAACTTTAACTCTAAGGGATCATAGAAGTATTTTTTTTCTTCACTAGAAACAGCCAGGAGATCCGAAGATGTAAATGAACGCTTTTTAAAATCCGGGTCATCGAGTAAAAGTTGTGCCGCACCGATCGCAGAAAAAAGATGAGCGTGTTTATGTACTAAAATATCACTCGCACTGATATTTTCGAGGTGTTTGACCACCGCTTGGTTCTGGGCAACACCGCCGGTAAAGACCATAGGCGATAAACCCGCGTCCCCAAGATTCAAAGTATCGGCGATATTGTTAGCCAATCCCCGGCATAAACCATCGCAAATTTCTTCAAGTGAATAACCTTCTTGTTGGCGGTGAATAATATCTGTTTTCGCAAAGACCGAACAACGGGATGCGATCTTTGGGGTTTCGCCTTTGTTTGAAAGAGCTTTTTTGCTAAGCTCTGCAGAGTCTTTCAATGATAAACGTTTTGCTTGTTGGTCAAGAAAGCCGCCAGTTCCTGCAGCACAAGATGTATTAGAGCGCAGGTTTTGATAGTTACTATCTCGATCAAAGCGGATCAGGGAAAATTTTTCTCCTCCGACATGCAGGATAGAACGAAGCGATGGAAAGCGAGACTTAGAACCCGCGATCATAGCGATGCGGGAATCGTAAGTTTTTGCATTAACGATCAGATTGGGTGCTGTTGAGGTTCGAGCAACACCAACAAGTCCAGAAAGATCCCTTTTAGATAAAATGTCATGCAAGCAAGATGCCGGCTTCCCAAAGTGAGAAACGTAGATCTCATCAAGAAGTTGTCCGTCTTGCGCTATTTCAACAACAGAAACCGTTACGGAGCCGGCATCAATTCCAAGTATTCGTTTTTGCATTTAGATTTTCTCCTGCGTCCCCAATATGCTTAGAATGACAATTTTAAATGCATCCAAAGGAACGGCTACTGTTTGCTCAACATCTTTTAAAAAGGCGTCTAATTTCAAGTCATCAGATAATTTTTTCCCCGTTTGTTCAATAGCCCCATTCAGCTTGCTTAACATTTGCCAAGCAGTATTTTTGTTTACATTGATCTCTGAAGCAAGTTTTCTTGCAGAGACCTTCTGCTTATTATCAAACATTAAGGTTACAGTTTCGAACCATTTGTGTAGGGGAATACGCGTATTGTGAAAAACTGTGTTGACTGTGGCCGAAAATGAAATATTGCATGCATTGCAATGATGACGGTTGTCTTTTTTAAAGGAAGTTACACGGTCAGATCCACAGTGCGGACACTTAGGTGTTTTCCCCCAACGCAGATTTTCCAGAAATTTCATGGAGCTGGTGTTGTCAGGAAAAAGAATTTTTAGATCATGTAGGTCAATAAAATCATTCATGGTAGAATATAGTGAATCATGGAATTTGAAGTCAATAGAATTCTACCAATTAATAGGACAGTCCGGCTATTGCCGGACAAGTATAAAGGCAAAAGTATAAAGTACAAAGTATAAAGCCCAAGAGACAAGAATCAAGATTCAAATAAGGAGTCCGAGACTTTTTTTTGGCCCTTTTTTTATGTGTGTTTCTTCTTGTCATCTCGACCGAAGTCCCGATAAAAATCGGGACGAAGTGGAGAGATCCCAAATTGCCGGAATTTGAGATTTCTCCGCTACGTTCTCTTTGTTCACTTCGGTCGAAATGACAGGAAAGTGAACTCCGAAATGTGGGACAAAAAAAGCCGCAGTAAACCGCGGCTCCTATTCTAACTTCTTGCTTCCGGCTACCGGCTTCTGATCTAAAAAACAATTTCCAGCGCCAGTTCAGCGATCATTACATCCGAGACAACCCCCAGATATGATGATATGGGTGGTTGAGGAGCTATAACGGTTTTTCTTTCAACATCAAACAAGATGCGGTTTTTTTTGTAGAATTGCCAGGCTATCCCCGCGATATAAACATTGGTATAAATCTCGTCTCCCGAATAAGGGATTCCATAATAGGCCATGGGGAGATTTTCAAAAAAATAATCATATCTCCCAAAAACAGTTAGTGGTGTGAATGGCACGTTGACTTCTCCAAAAAATGAATAACCCACATTTTGTCCGATACCGCCACCG
>DAOVOB010000225.1 GCA_030629925.1 Fidelibacterota bacterium | reverse complement strand
ATCGATGGCGTAAAATATCGCGTGGTCGGCGTATCGGAAAGAAAAGGGCAACGGTTTGGACAGTCGCAAGACAATAGAGCGTATATACCTTTAACAACCTATTTTAAATATTATGGTCAGGCAAGTTTTACCTCTCTTAATTATTGTTTTTCAGTCGTTGATCAAGAACAATTTGAAGAAGGTAAACAAGAAGTGATCAATGAACTTCGACTTATTCGGGGAGATAAATTTGATGAGGAAAACAGTTTTGAACTCTGGACCAATGCTTCACTGATCGACAACTTCAATCAAATGACCGCTGCGATCAAGATCGCTGCAGCTATTATTGCATCCATTGCTCTATTGGCATCAGGTATCGGTATTATGAATATTATGTTAGTAACCGTTTCGGAGCGAACACGCGAGATCGGTATACGAAAAAGCCTGGGAGCAAAAAGCAGAGATATTTTAGGCCAGTTCATGCTGGAAGCATTAATACTGACTGAAATGGGAGGAATTATTGGTATCATTATTGGTATTATAGCGGGAAATCTTGTAGCGGTAGCGATGAAGATATCCGTTGTATTTCCTTGGGATTGGGCAATCATTGGCTTGGTGGTTTGCTCGACAATTGCTCTTATATTTGGTTCTTATCCGGCATATAAAGCAGCTAAATTGGATCCAATAGAAGCGCTGAGGTATGAGTAATACAAGGCAAAAGGCAAAAGTATAAAGGCAAAAGAGGTAAAAATATGTTAAAAAATAAGAAATTTATCATGGATCTTGGTTATTGTTTCTTGTCTCTTCCCTTTAAACCTTAAACCCTTTCCCTTTAAACCTAATATATATTTGTCACCTTTCAGGCAATAGGAGGATCCTCGCTTCGGCGGGGATTCTCTGGTTTTGATGGAATTATTTCCACATAATCAGTAAGAATTAAGAGGTAATATTCGTTGTAAGATAAATATTAATAGCAGTGTACATAAAATATTTATATTATTATATTGCAATAAAAGAATTTTATTATTATTATTCTAAAATTATTGGGAGAGACCGCAATGCAGACTTATAGAACAGATCAAAATTCGAAATTGATAAATGTGATAAAATACTCACTGTTTATTATGATGTTGACAATATCTTCATTAATGGCGCAAGAATATGCCTTTATTTACATTGATGGTAATAGCGAAACCAATTCAGTTGGCACTTCATGGACAAACGTGGGTGCTGGATTAGTAACTGATTTTACCGAAAGCACAAGTTCAACGAATTGGTCCTATACGAGCAATGTGTTAACAGCAGCAAATAATGCCAGCGTTGAAGGTAATTATTGTATAAAATACTCTTTAAGTTTTAACGCAGATGCGACTGTTTGGTATATGGGAATCTCCATTGACGGAGCAGCACCGGTTGAGCCGGTCTTTACCCGAAGTATCTCAAACGATCGAAAAGATACCGGCAATATGTCTGGAATTTTCATGGTCTCCATTACCCAGGGGCAAACGATAGAGATGGTTGTTAAATCCAGTTTGGCAGCCCAGGACTTTACTCCAGTATATGCGCAACTTTCAGTTTGTCCGGCCGCACAAAACCCGGAAAATCTTTATTCGGGAATGCATATTAATTCGAGCACCACTTATACGGATCTTGGCACCTCTTTTGCTAAACTTACAGGTTTTTCTGCGATCTCCGAGATAAATGGGTGGACATTCGGAACGAGTGATCTGACAGCAGATGCCGGTTCCGGTGGACTTTATTATATGTCCTATTCAATAAGTTTTACCGGTGATGGTAATGAAACGAGTCCCGGTCTATTTACATTTGAACTCGTAAAGAATGGCGTGAACGGATCTACCAATATCATGGTGAGCCGCTCGACAAGCAGTGAGGATATAGGGAATATATCAGCCGGTGGTCTTGTAAGCATCTCCGATGGGGACGTGATGAGTCTGGAAGCTAAGGCCAGTAACTCAACCTATGATCCAAGCATAAAAAAAGCAACATTATCCATGTTTAAACTTGGGGATACCGCTCCAAATGCTGTTGGGGGAATGAAGATCACCAGTGATCAAAGTGTGACCATTGTTGCTCAGGATACGTGGACAACAGTGGGAGATTATACCCTAAAAAGTGCAAATTTGTGGGAGCTGAATTCTAATGTGTTCAGTTTGAACTCAACGAATGCTTACGGGTATTATTATATTGAGTTCTCAACATCTTTTTCCACAGCCAATGCAAGTGGAGATGACGTTGAGTTGGGCGTTTTTGTTGGGACTTCAGTCAATCCAAATTTAACGGTAAAACGTCGGCTTTCAAGTAATACGGATGTGGGCGGGGCCTGCGGGGTCGGGTTGTTTAAGGTAGACGGACCCGATTCGACCATTACCCTTAAAATACAAAATACAACTAGCTCTAATAATATTACGATCAAGAAATCCTTGGTGGGATTTTCACAAATCCGCTATGTTTATTCGGATACTCCATTGCCAATTTCACTCAGTTCTTTTGATATTGAGAAGCTGGGGAAATCTATTAGATTAAGCTGGCAAACCGCTTCGGAAATTGAAAATCTCGGTTACAAGATATACCGAAAAGAAAATGATGGTATTTTTGAAGAGATTTCTTCATATGCTTATAATGATGCTTTGCGAGGACAGGGTACCACAACTGAAATGCATGATTATGAATTCATAGATACAAGTGTGGAGTCCGGTAAGGAATATTCCTATCTACTCGCAGATATATCGTATCAAATTGAAGAAAATAAGCACCATGACTATATTCGAAAAGTTTACATTCCTGTTGGAATTGAAGTTGGAGACGCTTATCCCAATCCCTTTAATCCGGTATGTATTATTCCATTTTCTTTGGATACAGATAGACATGTTACAGTCCAATTACATGATGTAAGCGGAAGAAAAATTAAGACAATTACCGACAAACATTATACTGCCGGAGCTTATCATATAACTGTCAATGACCCTTCATTAAGTTCAGGCCTGT
>DAOVOB010000039.1 GCA_030629925.1 Fidelibacterota bacterium | reverse complement strand
ACACTTTTTACTGCTTGCGATCCAAGCGGAAATGATCCCCTTATGGCAGAGCTTCGTCTGGTACCTCTTACTACTGGAGATTTGGCTAAAGCTGTTGTTGACGAAGCGGGAAATCAATACTTGCCCGCATCGGAAATATCAACCATCATGGCAAAAGCCACGTCTGCCGATATTGATTTCGGCAACATGGCAGCAACAAGAACCCTGCAATATGTTCTCATGAATGTCGGGAATACCGATGTATACGATATTACATTTGCAGCAAATGACCTGACGATTCATCCAAGTAATATTGCTTTAGTTCCAACGCCGGATGAAGGAGGCGATCTGATCGCGCTTCCAATTGTCAGCTTTACAAAAGAACATGTTCTTCCTGTCTCGGGTGTAGGTTCACTTTTAGATATGGGGATAGGTGCTTTTACGGATGTGATGTCTTTGTCTTACAACTACAATATTGCTGATACTGCCAGTATAGACAGTTTTGACATTACTGACGATTACACAGTTTCAGGTGCAAAAATGGGAGCAGTTATTGAAGTCTGGGTATCGGGAAAAAAATGGGAGAATTATAGTGTTGTGCAAACGACCTATGACTATAATGATATTTCAATGTTATATCCTGAGGTACTATATCCCAGCCAATCAGATACAATTATTGTAATTAATTCGGGGAATGTACCCATGCAAATGCGTTTAATCAATCCCTATCTGACAAATTATGATCCCGAACATGACTGTATAATTCTTGATACATTAATACAGCCCGATGCTCAAATTGATTTGAGTGATAAGTTAAGAAATGAATATTATTTTGATAATTCGGGAGACGATGAAACAAGAGGGAACATCTTGATCATTGGGGCACAAAGTGAACAACCCTACATATTTACGTTACTTAATAAAATTTGTACAACAGGTTGTTTGGGGCTAAGAATTGGCGAATATTATCATGAAGCATATTAAGTAAAAATTATTTTAAAATGAAAGCAAAAAAGCCGGACATTCTGTTCGGCTTTTTTTATAAATCTTATTTATTACATTGTAATCCCAAAGCTCGAAGGCGAAAGAATAAAGAAAGCGATCAACCAGATAAAAAAGAAGACAACAGAAACAGTACTCCAAACTCTAGCTTTCTTATTTTCTTTGCTATCACCTTCTAAAGCACGAGCTTTACGGGCAATAAAGAATCCCAAAAACGAGAAGATCGGGAAAACAAACCCAGCCATGGCAAGTTTCTTGGCAAGAATAGACTCTTCTTTGTTGCTGTAATCAATTTTTTCGGGCTCAACTATATTTAGCCAATCGGCATTGTAAAGTCCGCCTTCAACATTCAATAGCCCGGCCTGGTACCATTTTATTCCGCGTTCTTTTAGCATTTTGCGTCGAACCGGATTAAGGAAATAATTCGTTTGTTTGACCATCCATTCCAAGGACCCGGCAAAACGGATCTTTTCCCAGAGAATATTGATCAGCGCCATGATCCCGATGCCGATGACAATAGTAATAATTGTCTCACCCCATAGACCAACATTTCTACCATAGGTTTTCCCAAAGATCCAGTCAATACTAATGAACATGGCAACAAAATACATGAATTGTATGGTATAATTTGTAAATGCGACAAAGCCAAAGCGACGGATGAACCGTGAATGATTACCAAATGGTTTTGCCTTTCCGCGCAATTCAACCAGACGCAGTATGCTCATGATCATTAAAATGCCAAAGCCATTGAGGAGCATGAACTGAAAGTACCAACCCACCCAGGGTGTGCCTAGAATTTCCGATACCCAACCGCGATGGTCCCAAATATGCATATAGGCGTTCAAGCCTGAATCAAAGCCCTTGGTGTTTATTACATAAATTATGTTGGCGATGATGCCAACCAGGCCGATCAAATACATGATCACACCTACATTTAATGTTGTCTTTGTAAATAATTTGATTTTACGTTCTTTTTTAGGCATGGTTAAAAAGAGTCCGAATATCGTCCCGATAAAGGATGCCGCAAGATAGGGGAAAACCGGTTCCGGATGCCCCGCCAGTGCTTGCAGAAAGAACACTGAAATAAACCGTCCTAAAGAGTTGACTCCTATTATGGGATATGATGCTTCAAATGTTCCCAGTTGAACAGGATAGCCCGGAATGGCAATTTTTGCTAATCCCCATGCAAGCGGTGTTAGAATAAGAACAACAATAGCCAAAATAATGTAAGTTTTTATCAGTTTGTTTTTATCCCTGTACTTTTCTTTTGAAACCAGATAACTGTGAATGATGCCATTTAATATAATACACCATGCAATTGTGTGAATAGTCTCAAAATGATTGAATCGCCAAAGCGAATGGTCCCACACCCACTTGAAAGGTGCAAGATCGGGATTGGATGCCGCTTTCAATGCCAAATGGATATTATAACCGAGATCGCCATGATACCCGATCATACCCTCAACCAGCATTGCAAAGATCAGGAGAATGAAACCACCCATGACCTGTCGTTTGCCAATTTCAAAAGCCGACAAATTGCGCCCCAATTCATGTTCCATACTAACTGTATTTCCCATTGCAGAAACCATGAGAAAAAAGCCGGCCAATCCTCCGCCAAAGGGTAGAATGATCAACAGAATATATTCTATAAAAGAAACCTTTGACATGTCTGCCATCAATGTGTCAATATCAATGGTATGCATGACCATGTGCAGGATCAGCATCATAAAGATGGCAAAACCACGCATAAAATCTATACTGGCAAATCGTTTCATTTGGAATTTCCCTCCCTTTGGATATTCGGAAATGATATTTTGTATTATCAATTAGTTTCGAAGTTCAAATTACTGGATCAAAAGAAATAATCCAACTGTTTATATAAGCCTAGGCGGACCTCAAATAAAGACGAGAATGACATAAAAGTCATCTTCTGAGTATCGGTCTTTTAAATGTTATTATGGCAGACCACGGAGTGATCAAACAAGTTCAACCCCTCAACTCCGTTCGGGGTTTAAATTGAACTGGTAATAACCTTGAACTTGTCGAAGGGTTAAACAAAACAATAACCCGGGGAGAACCCCCGGGGGAAATGCCTATCCAAAATAATAACCCCGAGCCTGTCGAGTGTTTGAACTACATTAATTACTCAAGAAGGTTGAATTTTCAATTGTTTGTTTTGACCTTTTCAATCTCGTTGCTTACATTTAGCTTTGGTCCCGAAATGTGAACCTATAAAATCAGGAAAACATGGCAAATTTTGTCCACTTACATACGCACAGTGATTATAGTACGCTTGATGGCGCGCAGAAGATCAAGACCATTGTAAAAATGGCAAAAGAGATGGATCTTCCCGCCGTTGCCGTGACTGATCATGGCAATATGTTCGGTGCGATTGAGCTACACAACGCAGCAAAAGAAGCCGGTATTAAACCCATATTCGGTTGTGAAATGTATATTGCCCGGGGATCACATCACGACCGGGTCAGCATTAAAGACGAAGAGGGGAAATATTTTCATCTTGTGCTTCTTGCAATGAATGAGACCGGCTATAAAAACCTGATGAAATTGTCATCAATAGGTTATCTGGAGGGGTTTTACTACAAGCCGCGCGTTGATAAAGAATTGCTGAAAAAATATAATGAAGGATTGATCGCTACTTCTGCCTGTATCAAGGGTGAAGCCGCGGTTGCCGCACGCGTAAAAGGTTACGATGAGGCCAAAAAGGCTGCTCTTGAATACGCTAATATTTTTCCGAAACGTTTTTATCTTGAGATCCAGCGTCATGGCTTGCCGGAAGAAGATATCGTCAATGATGCCTTTATCAAAATTTCAAAAGAAACAGGCATCCCATTGGTCTGTGCCAATGATGCCCATTACGCCAAGCGTGAGCATTTTGAAGCTCACGATGCTTTGCTTTGTATTGGAACTGCATCAAATATCAGCGATACCAATCGTATGAGATATGCCAATGACCAATTTTATTATAAAACACCGGAAGAAATGGCACTGCTTTTTGAGGATGTTCCCGAAGCTTTAGCGAACACGGTAAAGATCGCAGAACAATGTAATTACACCCCTCTTTCGGATGAAATAAAGTATCATCTTCCTTCTTTTCCCATTCCCGATGAAGCCGGGACCCGGGATCCGGATATTTATCTTGATATGATCGTTAAGAAAGGACTTGAAGATCGTTTTAATGGAGAGATAACATCTGAACATATTGAACGCGCGGATTACGAACTGTCTGTGATCAAAAAAATGGGATTTTCCGGTTATTTTCTTATTACTCAAGATTTTGTTCAGTGGGCTAAGGATAATGATATTCCTGTTGGTCCAGGTCGAGGATCTGCCGCAGGTTCGCTTGTTGCCTATGCTCTTAAGATAACGGATATTAATCCTTTGGAATTCGATCTTCTTTTTGAGCGATTTCTAAATCCTGATCGTATCTCCATGCCGGATATTGATATTGATTTTTGTTATGAGCGTCGCTCTGAAGTTATTGACTATATTAAAGATCGCTATGGTGAAGACAGTGTGACCCAGATTATTACCTTCGGCCGGATGAAAGCAAAGGCGGTTGTTCGTGATGTTGCCCGTGTGATGGGAATGGATTATGCCACGGGTGATCGTTTTGCCAAGGCAATTCCGTTGGGCATAAAGCTTGAAAAGCAGGAAAAGGAAGACGGCTTGACCGAACTGACAAAAGCCGAAAAGATCAGCAAAGATCTGCAAACATATATTCATGAAAGTCCTGCAACGGAAAAACTTTGGGAGATTTCCAAAGTTCTTGAAGGAATGAACCGTCAGGTCGGCATTCATGCTGCCGGAGTCGTGATCGCGCCCGATGATCTTTTAAACTATATTCCTCTTTTCAAATCTACCAAAGATGATATAACGACCCAGTATGATATGGGTTGCTTAGAACAGGTGGGGATGCTGAAAGTCGATTTTTTAGGGTTAAGAACCCTGACGGTGATCAAACATACACTTGATTTGCTCAAAGAGCGAGGTATTGAAGTTGATATAAATAAAATCCCCCTAGACGATACTAAAGTGTTTAACCTTTTTTCCGAAGGACGCACATTTGGGCTCTTTCAATTCGAATCTGGCGGTATGCGCGAGTACTTAAAGAAGCTACGCCCCACCAGCATTAACGATCTCGTCGCAATGAACGCACTTTATCGTCCCGGTCCCATGGAGAATATCCCCGAATATATTGACCGTAAACATGGAAAGAAGGTGACTTACGTTGATCCGGCAATGGAGCCTATTTTAAAGTCAACTTATGGGATCATTGTATATCAGGAACAGGTTATGCAAATTGCATCACGTGTTGCCGGTTTACCATTATCAAAAGCAGATACTCTACGACGGGCTATGGGTAAGAAGAAAGTTGATGTGATGGAAAAAATGCGCGCAGAATTTATAGAAGGCGCAAAAAGTAATAACATCACTGAGAAAATTTCCAATGAAATTTATGACTTGCTCATTCGCTTTGCCGAGTACGGTTTCAATAAAAGCCACTCGGTTGCTTATGCTTATATCGCTTATCAGACGGGTTATTTAAAAGCACATTATCCTGCAGAATTCATGGCAGCCAACCTGACATCCGAGCGTGGTGAGATCAAGCGTGTAGTGGAATTGGTAACGGAAGCTAAGAAACTTGAAATTGAAGTAATGCCACCGGATGTAAATACCGGTACGCCCAGCTTTTCGGTGCTTGACGGAAAAATCACGTATGGCTTTTCTGCGCTTAAAAGCATTGGAGGAAAAGCGGCAAACGAGATAGTTCGGGCACGCGAAGCGGACAAACCATATACTAGTATTTTTGATCTAACCAGTCGGGTGGACCTGAGAGCCGTAAACAGAAAAACTTTAGAAGCTTTAATTTATGCAGGAGCCATGGATACGCTTGAGGGTACTAGAAGTCAAAAATTTAAAGCAATTGATATTGCTTTAACATACGGACAGCGCTTTCAGGATGAAAAACAAGCCGCACAAGTCAGTCTCTTTGGTGCCAGTACGGGACAGATCGTCATGAATGAACCGGATCTCGAAGATATTCCCGAGTGGAATAAACCGATGAAATTGGAGAAAGAAAAAGAGTATATCGGTTTTTACCTGACAGGCCACCCTCTTGAACCTTTCCGCGATGAGCTTGAGGCTGTTTCGAATGAATATCTTCTTAGGGAAGAGGGCGGAGCATTGCCCGAGACCTTAAGGGTCGGTGGTTTGATCACAAGTTTCTCGATCAATTATGATAAAAAAAATAATCAATATGCCAGATTCCAATTTGAATCTTTAAATAATGAATTTACGGTATTGGCATTTAAAGCATTTGGACAATTTAAAGACCTATTGTCGGAAGACTCCAAGATCTATATTGAGGGCATACTAAAGGTCGATAAGGAACGAGATCAATTGCCCACGATCTTTCTAAATTATGCCATGCCTCTTGCCGACTTGAGAGAAAAGAAGATCCGCGCAGTTAATTTGCGTATTATGAATGATGAATATTTTGAATCAAATATTAAAAAACTGAAAACTATCATTCAACAATATCCCGGCAATAAAATGATGTATATTCATGTCTCTTATCCGGAACCGGGAGAACAGGAAAAAATCATCAAAGTCGGTCATGGTATTAACGGTGCGCGTGAGATGGTCCAACTTATCCGCGAGGTTGTCGGCCAGATAAACGTTTGGTTGAGCTAGATCATGATAATCTATCTGACATCCGGCACTGAGAACACGATCATGGCTCAGCGTTTTTGCAAAGCTTACCCCGGTGCCGAGATCATTAGTGTTCCCGATAACGAAGAAGACCGCCAGGCACTATTTGCAAAAGAAACCCACAGCGGGAAACATAATATATTTATCACCCCGGCTCGCGGACAGCATTTCAAAGTATGTCCCGGTACCAGCGATCCTTATATTTGTTGCAATTATTGGACGCTACATCAGGCGACCAATTGTCCCTTCGATTGCACTTATTGTATTTTACAATATTACTTAAATAATCCACTTTTGACCATATTTTCAAACCTTGATGACCTGCTTGAAATGATCCGTGAGCGCATAAGGGAAGAACCCAAAAGATTCTTTCGTGTTGGAACGGGAGAGCTCGCAGACAGCCTGGCGATAGATGATGTTGCACAGGCCGGACCTGAGCTAATACGCTTTGCAGCAAAACAGCCCAACATGATACTCGAATTAAAAACCAAGTCGGAGAAAGTCGATCATTTACTGGATGTAAAGCATGAAGGCCGAAGCGTGATCTCATGGTCACTGAATCCGATAAACCGGATCATTGAACATGAATACCGAGCTGCTACTCTTGAAGCTCGAATGAAAGCGCTTGAGAAAGTTCAGAAGGTCGGGTATATGACGGGGTTTCATTTTGACCCCATGCTCATTGATGGCGATTGGAAAAAAGATTACGAAGAATTGGTAAAAACATTATTTAAGCATGCCGACCCATCTCGTATTGCATGGATCTCGATCGGGTCTTTGCGATTTCCTCCGGAGATGGGAGAAAAGGTCAAAGCTAAATTCCCCCAAAGCAATTTATTGGACGGCGAGATGATCCGTGGTAATGACAATAAGCAACGATACTTCAAGCCACTCAGGATCGCCGCTTATAAACATCTATATAATTTATTGCACAAATATGGCGGCAAGGATCTGTTCATTTATTTTTGTATGGAAGATGCCGATACATGGCAAGAGGTCATGGGATTTTCGCCGGATAATAATGCGCACCTTGATTTTATGTTTGCTGAATATCTCAATAATAAATTCCCTAAATTGAATATCCCATATGCGGATGAAAAAGTGTATAAAGGGTTTCACACGAAGAGGTCTTGGGAATAACTGAATAATTGACAATTGACAGAGGACAATTGATAATTCAATGAAGAGTTAACAGTTGACAATTAAGAATTAAGAAGAATTATATACAACGAATCCCAAAACATATTTGAGTCACGAATTGATTTCGGTAGGATGTCTTGTACTT
>DAOVOB010000117.1 GCA_030629925.1 Fidelibacterota bacterium | reverse complement strand
TCCGGTTCAATATCTTCCGGAAGATTGATGGTTGAAGAAATTGAGTGATCAATATATTTTTGGCACACAGATTGGATCTTAATACGTTTTTCATGATCTTTCGTTTCGATCTTTTTTTCACGGACGCGGAATTCTTTGCTGTAATTTAGCATCTTATACCACCTCGATCTCAGTTGCGTCCTTTACACCCATTGTCTTGCGAAAATAGTGAAAAGGTGTCGAGAGTGTTCCATCTTCCAATACCATGATCTCATCGCCTGTAAATTCAACCACTTCATCTTTGCCGACTTCCATTTCGAAATGTTTTTCACGGTATTCCTGAAAATCGGTCTTTTCACCTTCAACACTCAGGATCGGGAATCGACTTCCATCTCGGTAGATGGTAATACCCTTCAGGCCCTTAGCCCAGGCATCCAAATAAATCGAGGAAATGACTTCCGGTTCAATATCTTCCGGAAGATTGATGGTTGAAGAAATTGAGTGATCAATATATTTTTGGCACACAGATTGGATCTTAATACGTTTTTCATGTGAAATAGCATGAGACGTTTTAAAGAAATAGCTTGGGAGGACATCTTCAAGATCAAATTCTTTTTTCACGTCTTTCATCTTATCGTTCAAGTTATTCAAGTCAATGTAAGCTTGTAATGTCGAGTGAAAAACCTGGAAGAATTGATTGTCAAAAGATTCAGCGCGACGCGTATAAAATAGTGCAAACAAGGGTTCTACACCTCCACTAACGCCAATATAGTTTTGCTTCCCGATCTCAAACGATTTAATAATGTTAGATATCGAACCGGTGGGGGCAATAGATGTAAGAGCAATATTTCTCAATCCATACTGTTTGATATGGTCTTTAGTTTCATCTGAGAGAGCTTCTTGAAAGAAAGGACCGCGAGCATAATCTTCATATACAAAAATATCCGAAGGACCTTTTTCCTTTGCCAGTTCAGAGGAAGTTAAATAAGCTGTGTCATTAATAAAGCTCATTACTTCTTCCATAGTATTGATACCGAGTTCGGAATCGTAATCCACACCCAGTTGAAAGAACATATCGGCAATACCCATAATACCCAAGCCAAGACGGCGGGTTTCATTTGCGGCAGCGCGTTGTTTTTCCAGTGGATTCAGTATTTCATTCCATGTAACCACGTTATCCAGGAAGCGGATACAACTGGCTGTTGAAATACGAAGTTGTTCCCAATCTATCTTTGCCCTATGTGTAAAACCATCATTCACAAAGCGACTTAGGTTTATAGAGCCCAAGTTACAGGCGCCACCATCTTCCAGCGGAACTTCGGCGCATGGATTGGTCGAGATGATCGGTTTATTGACATAGTTTGATGGCGAGTATTTGCTCATCTGGCTCCAAAAGATCAGCCCGGGTTCAGCCGAATGATAATTAGATTCTACAAAGAGATTCCAGATATCACGAGCCTTTACCAAATTCCGGATCTCACCGGAAGGCGCGGACGCAAAATAAAGCAGAAAATCGCCGGCATATTTGATGGCGATCTCCCAATCGTCTTTACCGATATCCATAAGATAATCACCATAAACATCTCGTTTCTGTTTATCGTTGAGATCATCTTCGCGAACCGAGCGATCAAAATGTTCTCCCAGCCAAGTATTCAATTTGTCCGTATCACCAAAACTTTCAAGCAATTCGTAATCGTTGATATCTTTACTTGGAATACCAAGAGAGTAATAATAACCATTATCCTGAAGGGCTTCAGTCAGGCGCAATTTATGTCGCTTGCGATATACAAGAATAGTATCGCGTTTATATTCTGTTTCTTCCTCAACGGCCTTCATGAACTCGTCTGAAGTCTTGATGGACGTATTTGCAAAACGGATCTGGGTATTTTCCATGACCTGTTTTTTTAGTTCGGAAAGTTGATCTTCCGTATACTTACCACTCCAGCGGCATTGTTCAATGATCTGGCTGGTTATCCAATTGGGGTTTTTCTTTACTTTAATAAAATGTTCAATATCCGGATGTTTGATATCGATGGTGAGCATCAAAGCGCCACGGCGACCGGATTGACCGATCAAACCTGTGGTCAATGAGAACAGGTCCATAAAGGATACGGCGCCGGTTGAGCTATCGGCAGCATTATGAACAATAGAATCACGGGGACGCAAAGGTGAAATATCAACACCGATGCCGCCTCCATAAGAATATGTACGCGCGCATTCAGCGGCTGTTTTATATATGGATTCAATATTGTCATATTCAATGCCCGTTACAAAACAATTTGCGAGGGTCTTTAAACGATACAGATCACCCGCACCGGCAAGAACACGTCCACCGGCAAGCCAATAACCATTATACAGATCACGGTAAAAATGCTCCGCCCACTGAGTCTGTTTGATCTTGGACGTTTCCTGTGCCGCGATAAAGGAAGCAATTCTTATGAATACATCTTCAGGACGATGCTCGATCGAATTACCTTCATAATCCTTTAAGAAATACTTCTTTTTATAGATGTTTTCCGCCAGATCATTATGATTTAGATAATTGTTATGTACGGGTAGATTTCCTGCCTCGATCTCCGCCTGCAAATGTTCATATAAATTCTGGTAATTTCTTATCTTTTCTTCCCCGACCATTTTTGTGAATTTACCACGATATTTGAACATGTTATTAAAGGACATCTACAACCCCAATTTGTCTTATGTTAAGATGTAGCTATACTATATTTAGTGTAACCAACGAAGCAAATAATACAACATGTTGAAAATAAAGGCAAATCAATTTTTTAACTATTATTTTTCTTGACAACTCAATCCCAGTATTTACAGTTTTTTAGACCAATAATTAATTTTTGTTTTTTAACAAATATTGAGTTTTTTCAAGCAAGCATTCACTCTTATTTTTAGGTGATTTTTAACTCTTCTGTCTATCATTCAAGTACTTCTGAAAATTTCGGAAATTATTTTGTTTTTTAACCCTAGATTTATGGAAAATTTTCAAGTGTTTCAGCATTTTTTAATAAAAATAATTTTCTATGTTTTTTTCTTTTGCACTTGACAACAACTAACAACTTATTTATGTTAACAGCATAACAGCATAATAGCATAACACCATAACACCGAACTTTAATATCACAACCATAAATAACAGGGGTTTCTGTGGGCGAAACTAATACCACCTTTAACAATGAAGAGAAAATAACGCATTATACTATTTCCCAACTTCATGAACTTACTTTAAAATCTTTACAGGAAATTGCACTTAGGCTTGAAGTCCCCGGTGTACAGAACCTAAAAAAACAGGAACTTGTTTTCAAGATCCTGGCATCCCAGGCAGAACGCTTGGGACACATTTTTGAAGAAGGAATAATGGAAGTCCTTCCGGATGGCTACGGCTTTTTACGCTCTATCCGTTTTTCTTATTTAAGTTCCGATCTTGATGTCTATGTGGCACCGACCCAGATCCGGCGCTTCGGTTTGAAGACCGGTCATCTTGTCGCGGGCCAATTGCGTCCACCCAAAGAAGGCGAGAAGTTTTTCGCTCTGCTCAAAGTGGAAGCCATTAACAATCAGGATCCGGCCATGGCTAAAAGTCTCGAAGCATTTGAGAATCTTACACCTTTATATCCTGAAACACGCCTTCACCTTGAACGCTATGACGAAAACGATCTTTCTACCCGTATTATAGATCTATTGACACCGATCGGAAAGGGCCAACGCGGTTTGATCACTGCTCAGCCTAAAACCGGAAAGACCATTCTTTTACAAAAACTTGCAAATTGTATTCTCGCGAACCATCCTGAAGTCACTCTAATGGTTCTACTGATTGACGAACGCCCCGAAGAGGTGACCGACATGGAACGCCATGTGGGTGCTGAAGTCATTAGTTCTACATTTGACGAGCCCCCCGAACGCCATGTTCAAGTTTCAGAAATGGTATTGGAAAAATCTAAACGCCTCGTTGAGTATGGCCAGGATGTGGTGATCCTTCTGGATAGTATCACCCGCCTTGGGCGAGCGCACAACGCGGTAGTACCGCATTCCGGGAAAATTCTTTCCGGCGGTATCGACAGTAACGCACTGCATAAACCAAAGCGCTTTTTTGGATCAGCCAGAAACATCGAGAATGGCGGAAGTCTCACCATTATTGCTACTGCACTTATTGATACAGGTAGTCGCATGGATGATGTGATTTTCGAAGAATTCAAAGGTACAGGTAACATGGAACTCGTGCTTGACCGCCGCTTGAGTGACAGAAGGATTTTTCCTTCGATCGACATCAACCGGTCCAGTACCCGAAAAGAAGAATTACTGCTCAGTAAGGGCGAACTTGCTCGCGTCTGGATCCTAAGAAAATTCTTGAACGAAATGAGTCCGATGGAAGCCATGGAATTCATGATCGATCGCATGGGCCACGCCAAGAACAATAAAGAATTCCTGCGTACTATGAATACCTGATGAAATAAGGTTGATGAGTTGATAGGTCGATAAGTTGAAGAATTGGAAAATTATAGTTTAGGATATAAGATTGATTCTGTTGATCCTGTAATCCTGCCTAAAACATATCCTGAATATCTTGTAATCCTGTCAACAATATCAAGTCTCTAATTAAGCTAAATCGGGGTGGAATATGAAGATTTTCCTACGGATCATACAGATCGTTTTATTACTTCTTGTAATCGTTTTTCTATCGGGACTATTTTTTGTGGACCGAATCGGCTCTCGTTCATTACCGGATTATAATCAAGATATAGAATTGCGAAATATGACGGCCAGTGTTGAGGTCTTCCGTGATGAATTTGCCATACCGCATATTTTTGCCGAAACCGAAGAAGATCTGTACCGGGCTGTAGGCTATGTGATGGCACAAGACCGCATGTGGCAGATG
>DAOVOB010000067.1 GCA_030629925.1 Fidelibacterota bacterium | reverse complement strand
TCTGTTCAAAGAAAGAACCAGAAGATCATTGAAGAAACACCCCCGGCGGGATTATCGAAGAAGTTATTGGATAATATGGAAGCAGCCGCCCGGAGGTTGATCCAGAAAGCACATTACACCGGTGCCGGTACCGTTGAGTTCCTTTATGACCTTACCCGAAAAGAATATTATTTTATGGAGGTTAATACCCGACTTCAAGTGGAACATCCTGTCACTGAAACATTGTATGGTGTGGATCTGGTCAAGGGACAGATCGATGTGGCACGCGGACTGGAAGTAGATCTTAGCGATCGCACTCCAAGGGGTGCTGTGGTGGAAGTTCGTTTGAATGCTGAAGATCCGGAACGGGATTTTAGTCCGGCCCCGGGCGAGGTCATTCTTTTTGATCTTCAGGCAGGTCCCGGAATTCGTGTAGATTCCGGTATTGAACAAGGCAGTACGATCCCCGGTGATTTTGATTCTATGGTGGCAAAGATCATTGCTCATGCTCCAACACGGGCTGAAGCACTTGCTCGACTGGAACAAGCACTCTTGTCCATGCGGATCAGTATTCGTAATGGGACTACCAATCGTGCATTTCTTCTTGAATTACTGAAAGATCCCAATATCAAAAAAGGCGGTGTTCACACCGGTTTCGTTGAAGAATTATTAAAGCTCCGAAAAAGCGAGCAAGTGGAAGATAAGACCATACTTGCTTTGCTGGCCGGGTCGATCGAAAGCTATATCTCTCAATTTCAAACCGATTATTTAAACTTTAAAGAGCAGATCAGGAGAATTGGCCGACCAAGGACTTTACCGGGCTCAGAAGGATATGAAGTTAATCTAAGCACCGGTGGTAATAATTATAAATTTCATGTTCAAGCCATGGGGAATGACATATTCCATATTCATACGGATAATAGTATGCTTGTTTGCCGTTATAGAAAGGATTATCACGACGCTCTATTAATAGTGGATGAAAAAAGACATAACATTTTAATGACCCAGCGTGGAGATCAATGGCAATGTGAAGTTGATGGATATCCCATCATGCTGGAAAGCGATTCGGAAGGATATGTAAAATCTCCGTCCCCAGCCATCGTACTTTCTGTCAATACCAAGGTCGGCAAGAAGGTAAAGAAAGGCGATGTTCTGGTCGTTCTGGAAGCCATGAAAATGGAGATGTTAGTGCAATCTCCCGGAGAGGGCGTGGTCAATGATATCTGCGTCAGCAGTGGCACACAGGTCGCAGCCGGGCAAGCCCTTTTTCTACTTGATCTAAAAGTTGCCGAAAAAGAAGAAAGCACAAAAACAGAACAAAGCGTTCGTTTTGATCCTCCTACTCGAACAGAGAATGAAACTTGGGAAATTTACGTCCAGAAATTAAATGCATTGTTTTTGGGTTATGATTATGGAAGTGGAGAAGATATTTCATTTTCCAGCCTTATGGAGTTTTCAAAGAAACATCCGCAATACAAAGAAAAACTCATTTCAACCATATTGAAGATCCTGAACAGCTATGTTGCCATAGAGCAGCTATTTATGACCAAAGAGCTCATGACCAATAGCTTTGCCCGACCTATCAGTTATCAGGAACTTTTAACACATTATTTTTTAAGAGAGAACGATCCCGAGAAGGGACTTCCGGACGTTTTCCTTAATGATCTTGTTATCGCTGCCCGGCATTATTACAAAAAAGATGTTGAGCAGAAAATAAGAAATAAGGCATTATACCACATATTCCGCTCACATGGCCGATCAAAAGCCAAAAGGGATATGTTAAAACAGATCTTATTTTCCCTTGAGGATCTTTCAATTCCCAAAGAATACCATCCTTCAATATCAGCTATTCTTGGACGCATTGTTCAGCTTACTCAAACAGAGGATGCCTCCACGGCTGATGCGGCGCTATATGCTCGCTATAGAACGATCGATAGGATCACCGTTGAAGGTGTTAAAGAAAAGCAAGCGAAGGCTATTGATGTCCTTTTGAAAAAAATGACTAAAACAGATGACAGTGACGTTCAAAAAGAAAAGCACATGAATATATTGATCGATTCCACAGAAGATATAGTGGCTCGTCTAACTGAATTAGCACTCAATAAAAGCAAGATCCGAAGAGAATTAGGACTTGAGATACTTGCGCGACGCCTGAACCGTGACAGGACATTCATTAGTGGCAGGATCATTCATAATGACGGACTTCAGGGCTATGTTTGCGAAAGCCGCCAGTCCGGTACCGATGAAAAACACATGACCCTGACAACGGTGATCAATGAAAAAGATCTTAAAGATGATCTAATTGTGGAACTGGCTAAATTAACTGAAATACAGGGCGATCTTGAGATCACATGTTTTGTTCGTTCGGATCATCCTGCAGATGTGGAATATCTTGATAAAGAACCTTGGACAGCAGACAAACGTGTCAAAACATTCACGATCGCTTGGTTCACCGGAGATCAGCCCGGTTTCTATCGCACATGGTACAACAACAAGAACGGGTGGAAAGAATACCGCTTGGCTCGTGGGTTTTCACCGATCGAATTTCGCGAATTGCGTGTGAAACGACTCGAGAATTTTGATAACAAAATACTTTATAGATCCTCGACTGTCACCCTCTTGGAATCGAGCGCAAAAAGTAATCCCAAGGAAAAACGACTTTTCGCTTTGGCCGGTTTTTCGGATCCTAAGCCCGTGTTGAATAAAGATAAATCCATTGACCGGATGATCATGTTCGAAAACGCATTTATGGAGGCTGTTTTTGCCATGAGAGCGGTTCAAGCTAAATACAGATTCCGCCTTCAATGGAACAGGATCATTATGCACAATCGATCTGTCTTGGACCTGAGCCTTGGCCAGTTAAAACATTACGGGCAGACAATCCTTCCGCATACTCATGACCTTGGTCTTGAAAAAATGGTGGTTTATACCCGGCGGGAGCAGAAAACGGAGAACAGGATCGAGGAGCTTGAATTGATCATCTCCAATACATCTCAGGAAAAGTTTACGATCGGAAGTCGCAAACCCGAGACTATTGCACTTGAGCCATATGACGATTACACGAGCAAAGTCGTTAGGGCGCGTCAGCGCAAGACGATTTACCCCTATGAATTTATTAAGATGATCACCTATGCCGGCTTCCCGCTATTTAAAGGTTTTCCAAAAGGGGAGTTTGAAGAGTACGATATCAAGATCAACTCGAACGGAAAGCAACGAACGGTTTCGGTAAAAGGAAGAGAATACGGACAGAACAACTCGAATGTAGTTTTCGGGATCATTCGCCATCCCCATCCAAGCAATAAGACCGTGATGGAGCGGGTGATCATTTTGTCGGATCCCACAAAGGACCTCGGTAGTTTGGCTGAACCCGAATGCCGAAGAGTGATCTCAGCATTGGATATTGCCGAAAAGAAAAAGATCTCGGTAGAATGGTTGCCGATATCCTCAGGGGCCAAGATCGACATGAAAACAGGAACAGAAAATCTTGATTGGACAGCTTCCGTTCTCAATCGCATTATTGCTTTCACACAAAAAGGCGGTGAGATCAATGTGATCGTATCCGGTGTGAATGTGGGTGCTCAATCTTATTGGAATGCAGAAGCCACCATGCTGATGCATACTCGCGGACTTTTGATCATGACAGAAGATGCTTCCATGTTGCTAACGGGAAAACGAGCTTTAGATTTCTCCGGGTCTGTCTCGGGCGAGACCAATTTGGATATCGGTGGAGCCGAAAAGATCATGGACCCCAACGGTCAATCGCAAATTCGCGCAAAAACCCTGGCAGATGCTTATCAACTTTTGCTGAATCACTACAGTTTTACTTGTAAGCCTGCAAAAGAAAGCTGGCCCCCGGTGATTAATTCATCTGATCCCTCAGATCGCGATATTACACATGAGCCTTATAACGATTTTTTGAACCAGGGCTTTAAAACCATCGGTGATATTTTTAGTCAGGAAAAAAATCCTGAACGAAAGAAACCTTTTGACACACGCCAGATCATGCAGGCGGTAAAAGATAGTGATGCCGCTTACTTTGAACGTTGGCAGAGAATGAAAGATGCCGATACGGCTATCATTTGGGAAACCCGCTTAGGTGGACATGCTGTGGGCATGATAGGCATCGAAAGCCGACCCTTACCGCGCTTTGGTGCTATCCCCCACGACGGACCCGAAACTTGGAGCGGCGGAACTTTATTTCCCGGTTCCTCAAAGAAGATCGCCCGTGCTATCAATGCTTTTTCCGGCTCTTTACCACTGGTAATCCTGGCAAATTTATCGGGATTTGACGGTTCACCCGAAAGCTTGCGAAAACTGCAATTGGAATACGGTGCCGAGATCGGACGCGCCATTGTAAATTACAAAGGCCCCATCGTTTTTCTTGTTATTGCCCGATATCATGGTGGCGCCTATGTTGTTTTCTCCAAATCCCTGAATCCCAATCTGCGGGTGGGTGCGGTAAAAGGATCGTATGCATCGGTTTTGGGTGGCGCTCCGGCTGCGGCTGTGATCTTTCCCAGAGAAGTCTCAAAGGAAACTTACCTGGATCCATGTCTGACAAAATGCATGAATAACCTTAATGCCGGAAAGTGCACTCAGCATGATTATGATGAATTATTCAGAAAAATTTATAATGAAAAGCAAAGGGAATTGGGACAACTGTTCGATAAAACCCACAGCGTGGAACGAGCCAAAAGAGTCGGCTCCATTGATGATATAGTGACACCGGAAAAGATAAGGTCATATTTGATACGTAGTATCGAAAAAGGAATGAAGAAGACGTGACTCGTAACGCGTGACTCGTAACTGGTTAAGAAGCGAAGAAAAGAAATTATGAACTATAAACGATGAACGATGAGTGGAAAAGGGTGGGAACGATTAAGAAAAATAATAAAAACGCATCATCCTAAATCCACACATGTTTTTTATTAAAAATGAAATGTTATTTTACGGCAAATTGTAAAATCCTTCGAAAGATGCCCAGTTTTGGTTATTAAGAATAAATTTGTAATAAAATATCTGTTGATCATAGTCTTTGATCAGATAGTGGTAAAAATAAAATTCATCACAACAGGTCATATCAGGCGGATCCAGTTCCGCCATCATGAACAAGGTATCACCTCCTATATAATATGATGCCGCATGACCAAGTCCACAAGTTGATGAAAGAATGGTTTGGATGAATAAGCCGGTATCCGTTTCAAAAAAATGTATGGTTCTCCGATCTTCCCAATAATAGGGATTAGTGTGCAAATCCGGGATATCACTTTCATCAAAAGATTTTGTGATCACATTTTCAAAGGGCTTTTCACTTAAGAGGAAAGCACAAGAGTCAGATCGGACTAACATATTCAGATGTTGATCATATTTGAAACTCAGTGACAAAGTATCCCGGTAAAAAGCACTTGTTGCTTCCGAAAGATGCAGGATATAGTTTTGGCCTTCCGTGAACGGTCCCACCCAGAATTGGGTATTTCTGTAACAGCGTTTGGGACTGTAAGGACCTTCATCGATAATGGACAAATACAGTTGATTGCCTGAAAGACTGTCCTCGACCGCAATGGATCTCGTATTGTAACAGGTCTCGATACCGTAGGCTTCGACCAAAAGAAAATTCCGGGCCTGGCCGGTTGCCCGCATGGAGGCGGTTCTAACTTCCGGGTAGATCGTCCCGGTCAGATGACCGGAGAACATTAAGGTAGAGTTCATCACCCGGGGCGGTCCCTCAAGAACCGGTTCCCGGTTGCAGCCGGTGAAGGTAAACACACCAATCAAAATGATCACAAATAAAGAAAAGAATATTTTCCGTTTCATTATAGTGCCTTTGCGTAGTTTTTATATATGTTTATAAACATTAACAATAAAAACCGCCAACATCAAGAGGAAAGTAAACAGTAATATTATAGGGATTTGCCGAATATGATTTTCGGCAAAGAAACAAAGAATCCCATTATTTTAACTCAAACTCCACCGTTACTCAAAACAGATCAATTAGATGCATTCTTATATTCTTCTGACAAAGATGCCATTAATTCTTTAACGGAAATAATTTCTTTTGTTTTGTAAACATTTTCTCCGGCGAACACAAATCCATGTTTTAATCTACCTTTTTGGGCATTTATTAAAGCAAGAACAATACAATAGGGACTTTTTTTATAATCACAGGTTATAATACAATGATAGGGACATTTAAACGGTTGCTTTTTTCCTTCATTGACATCTTCAAGAAACTTATTTTTAATCGCTCTTCCCGGCATACCCACCGGACTTTTGATGATCACAACATCTTCTTTATGAGCATCAATATAAGCTTGTTTAAATTCTATCGATGCATCGCATTCATCAGTGGTAACAAAACGTGTTGCCATCTGCACTCCGGAAGCGCCCAACTGTAGGAATTTGTGAATATCTTCTCCTGAATATATGCCCCCTGCAGCGATTACCGGGATCGATTTATTATGTGTTTCTTCAAATTTGCACATCTCCTTGACCACTTCCGGTATCAGTTTTTCCAACGCATACTCGGGATCGCTAATTTGTTCAGGTTTGAACCCAAGATGTCC
>DAOVOB010000220.1 GCA_030629925.1 Fidelibacterota bacterium | reverse complement strand
TTTACATATTCCATGACTTTTAATGTCTCGCGAAAATCTGCATCAGTTTCTCCCGGAAACCCCACGATAATATCCGTTGTAATTCCGATATCAGGCACATACTTACGTATCATATCGACCAATTGAAGATAATGTTCCTGAGAGTATGTCCGATTCATGGCTTTAAGGACGGCATCCGAACCGGACTGAAGCGGTAAATGAATATGATTTGCGATCAAAGGTTTATATTCGGCATGCATACGCATTAATTCTTCATCCACATCCTGAGGATGGGGGGAAGTATATCTTAAACGTTTTAATCCATCAACTTTCGTTAAAGCTTCGAGTAATGCCGGGAATTTATCCCCTTCATGATCAAAGGAATTTACATTTTGTCCCAGAAGCGTTATTTCGACAAAACCGAGATCAATGCTGCGCTTTGCTTCATCAACGATGCTTTCAATACTGCGGCTTCGTTCCCGTCCTCGAGTATAGGGTACAATGCAATATGAGCAAAACTTATTGCATCCGCGCATAATGGATATCCAGGCATTGACACCTTCCTTACGAGCAGGGAAAAGACCGTCATACACTTCAAACTTAGAAAGTTTGGTGTCGATTATATGGGTTTCCTCTGCACCGAGATGTTTTAAAATATCACGATAAGAATCAGGGCCAAGTATCATATTGACATAAGGCTTTGTATCTATTAGCTCTTTTTTTAGATTTTGCGCCATACAACCAACAACACCAAGTTTGAGATCGGGATTTTTATCTTTCAAATGTTTCAGTTCACCCAAACGCGAATGTATTTTAAGTTCCGCATTATCGCGCACAGAGCATGTATTTAGAAAAATAACATCAGCTTCTTCAGCAGAATTGCACAAAATGTAGTCATGCGATTGTAATATCCCGGTTAGGATCTCAGAATCATATTCATTCATTTGGCAACCGTATGTCTCAATATAAAATCGTTTTTTCATAGAACGAAATATAGGTAAATAAGGCAAAAGTAAAAAGTGAAAAGACAAGAACCAAGAAACAAAAACCAAGAGACAAAAATCGTGAGATCTAAGTTGTAAACGGTAATCAGTAATATTTACAACCATGAAGAGAACAGATATCAGTCTACGCCCGACAAGTGCTTGTTCCTGATATAATATTGAACCAGGAATATTTCAATTTTGGGGCCTTAGTGTTATATGCTTATTTTACCATTACTATTTCCAATATTTCAAGCTGGTCAGCGCATGAGCAATAAACAAAATACTTCCCGGATGGATATTTATCCAAATTGATATTGATCGAGTGTTCTCCTTCCGACATATAAGCTTCAAAAATATTCATTATTTTCCTTCCGGAAAGGTCACGTAATTCCATTTTGATCTCAGAAGCTTTGAATACACTAAAATTAACATCGCAAACAGGGTTAAATGGGTTGGGGTAGGGTAATCCAAGGCAGAATGGTTTTAATTGATTACTTGGTTTAATTTTAATGTTAATAAGCGTATCCAGGAATGATTCCTCACCCGAATAATCTATATTTGAAAGAATATATTCATAATTGATCCCGGGAGACACAAATTCATCCATGAATGAGTAAGTGTTTGGTAAAGATGTTGCTCCCTGTCCTTCGATAAAAGCGATAAACGATCCATTGCGATAAAGCTGATAATGACTGTTCTCACTCTCGGATTCACTTTGCCAACGCAATAAAATTCTAACATCCAGCAATTTGGCATAGAATTTACTCAAGACAACGGATGTTCCAATATCCGATATTTGTTGATCTACATTTATTTCACCCGGTGTGGCAATACCGTATAACCATTCATTTCCTGACATACCCGAAAGATAAATTGAACATGAATGGCTATCATAACCTGTTTCATAGACACCAATATCAGGGAATTCTTTTCCAAGGGCTGGGGCGTTTGCACCTATAAAACTACCCTCATAGGCAAGAATGTCGCAAAGTGTATCTTTGAACACCAGGATCATGCCTTCCATGTCATTTTGGATGCCCCTGTGATACCAAACATAGAATTGGAATGGACCTATCCGCTGCCCCAACTCAAATTCGTCGATCGTGTCAAGACAATAGGGTTTCCCGTCGTACCCATTGTACATGTAGAGTGCAAGGTCACCAAGATACCAGCCCTCAGGTGATTCGACCACGACTTCAACGAACTCGTTAATATCCGCCCCATCATTGTCATAATGGATCTCATTGATCCATGCATGAGGTACTGCCATAGCAAATCCGACATAAAACATCAGGCATAAAAGAAAGGTTTTCTTTTTCATTTCGTCCTCCTCGTTGCATAATATTATGCAAATTCAGAGGGTTTGTCATTAAGAAAATTTGAGGTGTGAGCCAGGTCACATTTGGAGTGTGTGGGTTCGGAGTGAGAGACAGGGTAGAGACGCGATGCATCGCGTCTCTCAATTGACAAAGGACAGTTGACAAAGGACAGTTGACAAAGGACAGTTGACAAAGGACAAAGGACAATTGACAATTGACAAAGGACAGTTGACAAAGGACAATTGACAAAGGACAATTATAAATTGATAATGTATAATTTAATCAACCCTGTGGGGTTAAATTTGATATAATTATACCAAAAATATCTTTAAGAATGTCAGTCTTCGAGTGATTGTTTCAAGTCCAAGAATCTCACATATTTTAAAGATATCCGGACTTACACCAAAACCCGTGACAGCAATTCTTAAGGGATGAATAAGTGCTGCAGCTTTAATATCAAGTGACTCCGAAAGTTCTCTAAGAGCAGCTTCAGCTGTCACTGAATTAAAATCTTCACAGCCTGTAAAACTGCTTGAAAGAGATTGCATATTAGTCTGTATATCAGGAGATTGTAAGTGTTTTATTACAGCGTCTTTATCATAGGATATCGGATCCTTAAAAAGATATTCTCCGTAAGTGATAAATTCATTCAAAAGACGTAATCTTGACTTTAAAAGATCCGTATAAAGTATGCCTTTTTTATCCGGAAAATCATAATTGATCCATCCGGCATTTTGCCAAAGAGGCTTAACAAAGGGCCACATATCTTTCGCTTCGGAACGTGAAAGATGTTGTCCGTTTATCCATGCGAGTTTATCAGGATCAAAAATGGCACCCTT
>DAOVOB010000245.1 GCA_030629925.1 Fidelibacterota bacterium | reverse complement strand
TATCTGCTAATCCAACCGGACCGCTGACCATCGGACATGGTCGCCAAGCTGTTTTGGGCGATACCATTTCCAGAATACTTGAATGGCATGATTTTGATGTGACCCGTGAATATTATTTTAATGATGCAGGTCGACAAATGCGCATGTTGGGTCTATCCGTTCTTGCAAGATATAATGAATTAATGGGTATGGAATTAGATATTCCCGAAGGTGGCTATGAAGGTGAATATATTATTGATATCGCCACTGATTTTCGCAAAAAACATGGCGATTTAAAAACAGAAGATGATCTTGAACTTTTTATTGAATTTGCATCTAATGCCATATTTATCACTATCCGCGATACCTTAAAACGACTTGGGATCGAGCATGATGTATATTTCAATGAAAAAGATCTCTATAAACAAGGTAAGATTGAAGAAGTATTGACCAAACTTGGAGAAAAAGGTTATACCTATCAGGAAGATGGAGCAATCTGGTTCAAGTCAACTCAATTCGGTGCGGAAAAAGATCGTGTTCTAGTCAAGAATACAGGTGAACCAACCTATCGCTTACCTGATATTGCTTATCATCGTGAAAAGATTAAACGCGGTTTTGATCTGATCATTGATATTTTTGGAGCAGATCACCATGCAACCTACCCGGATGTAAAATCCGCTTTGGAAGCTATGGGCTTTGATACTTCATTAATACGCGTGCTACTGCATCAATTTGTGACACTTACCCGTGATGGTGAAATGGTCAAAATGTCCACGCGCAAAGCAAATTTCGTTACCTTGGATGAATTGATAGATCTTGCCGGAACTGATGTGGTACGTTATTTCTATATCATGCGTAACATGGATTCACATTTGAATTTCGATCTTGCTTTGGCTCAAAAACAAACGGACGAAAATCCGGTATTTTATTTACAATACGCGCATGCCAGAATATGTAATATACTTTTGCACAGCTCTGAAAAAGGCATTAAAGATTATGAAGATGCCGATCTTACACTTCTGAAGGAACCAGAGCTTATTGCCCTCATGGACGTAATGTTGGAATTCAAAGATATTATGGATTTGTGTAAGAAAAGTCTGGAACCTATGCATCTGGCCAACTACTTATATCGTCTGGCAACAGCATTTCACAAATTTTATTCTGTTCACCGAGTCGTATCGGAAAATATAGAGCTATCAAAAGCTCGTCTACAATTAATTGATGCTGTAAAGATCATTCTAGCGAATGGTTTAAAAATCCTTGGTGTATCCGCACCGGAAAGAATGTAATAGGGGATAATGAATGAGATTTCGTTTAGCGATATTATTATTTTTTGTAGCAATTGTCAGCACAGGATGTGTTTCTGGAAGTAAAGAAACTATACAAGAAGCAGGCCCTTCGACCATTGCTGTAGTAAGCACTTTGAACGATACGGGAAAAAATGAGATTTCAACCGAGATCGTCACGATTGATGAACCGGTAGAATTTATAACACTTTTTGACCAATATTTAACTCAGGCAAAAGTTCATTATGTTGATGCTCTTTTAGCACAAGATGATGAAGACTCTCTTGAAGTTGAATTTCAGTTAAGCATTATTTTTGATCTTTTAGCAAAGATCGAATCATATAATGGGATGGATGGGATCCAATATGAACAATTTAAAGAATTCACCGATCGTATCATCAAAGAATTTGAAGAATATGCCCCTCAAATGAGTGAATTGCATGAGCAATTCTCGCTTTCCGACCTTAAAGAGGCCATGGGCACATTAACCGATGACCATTTTGCCGGGAACGGTAATAAGGATATTGTTGTTCTTGAAGATCGGGATGGGCATATTCCCATCATGATAAATAACCGTGTTGAGACATCTATAAAGATGTTTACATCTAAGCGTCGCGGCGATATGCAAAACTGGATCAAAACCAAGGCCACATATGAACGTTTATTTAGAAAGATATTGCGTGAAAACGGTGTTCCGGAAGAATTTATTTACCTGAGCATGCTTGAAAGCGAAATGAAGACGGATGCGCGCTCTTATGTAGGTGCTATGGGACAATGGCAGTTCATGGATTATACCGGTAAAAGTTTTGGCTTAAAATACGATTACTGGGTAGATGAACGCCGTGATCCGGTCAAGGCTACTATAGCTGCTGCAAAATATATGCTTTATCTCTATGAGGAATTCAATGATTGGTATTTGGTAATGGCCGCATATAATGCCGGAGAGGGCAGACTGGCGCGTTCTATCAGATATGAACATACACGTGACTACTGGAAAATGAAAACTTTGCCACGTGCAACACGTAAATATGTACCTCGTATTGTCGCAGTAGCAGCGATTTGTATAAACCCCGAAAAATATGGATTTACAGATTATAAACCCAAATCCATTTGGGGTGATTTTGATACGCTTACTTTAGAACAGAGTTATGAATTGGAAAAGATCGCTCGTGTTTGCGGTATAAAATTTGATAAGCTAAGAGAAATAAATCCTGAATTAAGAAAACTCAACACTCCGGCTTACAAATATACTATCAGACTTCCTAAAGGGAAGCGTGCAATATTGGAACGTGAGATCTTGGGTATGGAGGCATCCCCGACTCATATTGTCTACAAGGTTAAATCCGGAGATACTTTGTCCGAGATCGCGTTGAAATATGGTATGACAGTTCAGGATATCGTGAAAGCCAATAAGCTAACAAGTAAATCACGGATCTATATTGGACAAAAGCTTATTCTAC
>DAOVOB010000122.1 GCA_030629925.1 Fidelibacterota bacterium | reverse complement strand
TTTCAAGCACGGAGAGATCCCGTTCCATTTCATAATCCATCCCCACAACCGTAGCGGCTTCAAAAGGTGGAAAATGTGTTTCTCTTCCCAAGGCACTTGCTTCTACTGAGAGGTCCATCAGGGTAAAGATCACATCCGGAGACCAAATTTTATGTATCCGGTATATGACTTTCATATGTTCTTCGGCATTTTGTTGTGCAAGCTTGATCGTGGTCCCCGCAGCTTTTACTGCCGGAAAACCAAGCAAGGGAGCTACAATACGTTCACCCTTATTAAATTTTTCTTTCGCCGTTCTCGATAAATTCATTATGATCCATTTCCCTGAATAATAATTTTATTTTACATGCAACAGATACTAAAATATCGCGATAGAATTTCCACTTTCTTCTAATACCATACAGTTACATTCAATATCTTAATAAAGCGTTCTAAAATAAATAACATTCTCTGTGAAATAAAGAAAAATACCAATATTCTTTCAAACAAAGGAACTTGCTCTTCGAAGTGCATTCCCTCCTCTCCTGTCATTTCGACCCCCGAACCTTCGGGGTGAAGAAATCTCAAAAGGAAAAACCACTTAATAAAAGCTCTGTATTTTGAGATCTTCCCAGCCTACGTCATAACTTTGGCTGGCACAGCGCTACACTGCGTTCCGGTCGAGATGACAAAATGTGAGCACTGTATTTTTTCTGTCATTTTCCCTCTTTGTTTCTTCGTCTTCTCAACCCTCAACTTTCAACTCTCAACTTTCAACTCTTAGGCTCTTCGAGATGACAGCGTGTTTTCAACAGATCATGCCTTTATAAGAACAAACAGGAACAAAATCATCTACCTGAAATAAACAGAGCAGTACTACGCAAATCACTTTGTATCACTTAATTTTGGGAGTAAATTACTCAGATGAATGAGAATACGAGCAAACACACGATTTTATGGGTAGATGACGAGATCCAACTGCTGCGTCCGCATATCATGTTCCTTGAACAAAAAGGTTATGAGGTCAAGACGGCGACTAACGGAGTAGATGCATTGGAGATCATTAAACACGAATATATTGCCGCCGCCTTACTGGATGAAATGATGGATGGTTTGGATGGCCTTGCCGTGTTGGAAAAGATCCGGGAACTGCGGCCGGGTATGCCTGTTGTGATGATCACGAAAAACGAAGAAGAATCACTGATGGAAGATGCTATCGGAAAAGAAATTTCGGACTATCTTACAAAACCCATCAATCCTTCTCAAGTTTTACTCAGTCTAAAAAAGAATCTGGATTCAGCCGATATTTCTCGTGAAGTGCGAGCTAAAGAATTCATGGTTTTTTATAGACAGATCACTATGGAGCTTTTTGACGGGATCAAGTCATTAAAACGTTGGACAACTATTCATGATCGCCTGGCATACTGGCAAATTGAATTTGCCAAGAACACTCAATACGATCTTGAGCATTTCTTAAACGAATTACAGGGAACGGCGAATAAAGAATTTCAGCGATTGGTGACGGATAATTATGTCAATTGGGTTCAGCATTCACCGGATATTCCCCTGTCTCCTCAGGTGTTTGATAACTATGTGACACCTTTGCTGAAAAAGAAAAAGAAGACACTTTTTGTTCTGATAGATTGTTTGCGTTACGACCATTGGTTGGCCGTCGCCCCGCTTTTCTATAACCAATTCGATATTAAGCTTCAATCTCATATTAGTATTTTACCGACAGCAACACCCTATAGTCGAAATGCCATTTTTGCAGGAATGTATCCCGATGCAATAAATGTTAAGTATCCTGATCTTTATGCAAATCCCGATAGCGAAGAAAGCATGAATCGTTATGAAGATAAACTGGTAACGGATTATCTTAAAAAGGCTGGTTTGCATTTAAAGAACGGTCATTCATATCATAAGGTGTCCGATTCAAAGTTCGGCGATAATCTTGCCAACCGTTTTTCTGATATCAAGAATAATGATCTCATCGTACTTGTTGCGAACTTTGTAGATATTCTGGCGCACAAACGTTCTGTATCAGATGTTTTGCTGGAGATCGTACCCGATGAATCCGGTTATCGTAATGTGGTCCGAAATTGGATGGAAGGATCATATTTGCGTCGTATTATCGAAGCAGCCGGAGAAGCCGGTTTTAAAGTCGTGATTACCTCCGACCACGGCAGTCTGCGCGTAAACAAAGGTGCTGTTGTAAAAGCTGATCGTGATTCGACCGACAGCATTCGTTATAAAACCGGTAGAAATCTTGTGGTTTCCAGTAAATCTGCTCTTTATGTTAAAGATACAGCTCGTTACCGTTTGCCACTGACCCGTTTGATCGGCACATATATTTTTGCCAAAGACGATTATTTCTTTCTCTATCCCAATAATATGAAAAAATATGAAAAACGGTATCCCGGGACCTTTCAACATGGTGGTATCTCCATGGATGAAATGCTACTACCGGTTGCTACGTTGAGCCCGAAACGATGAAAAAGAACATATATCACATCCAGACTTCTTCGCCTGAGGCTACGATCGATTTTGGCAAGCGCTTTGCTACACAATTAAAACCAAACGATCTGATCGCCTTATACGGTGATCTTGCTGCCGGGAAGACGACCTTTACCAAAGGGGTATGTGAATATCTCAACGCCGATCAAGCGGCAACATCTCCAACATTTACCCTCATTAATGAGTATATCGGAGATATGCCTATCTTTCATTTTGATTGCTATCGCATCAAGCATCCCGACGAGATCATTATGTTGGGTTTTGAAGAGTATCTTGAAAAAGACGGTGTTGTATTGATCGAATGGCCAGAGCTGATCGCTAAGCATATTCCGGAAGACAGCATTGAATTGCACATAAATTATGTAGATGACAATACACGAGAAATAGAAATTCGCTCCCCCCGGAGCATGGAGTTATAAATGATCTTAGCAATGGAAACATCATCCCTTGTCTGCGGAGTCTCATTACACGATAATGGTGAATGTATTTCAGAAGTTTATATTAAAGAACCGCGGGTACACGCGGAAAAATTGGTTGGACTTGTAAGTCAGCTTTTCGAAGAACAAAAGATCCGGGTGCAAAAACTAAGCGCAGTGGTCGTTTCCGCCGGACCGGGTTCATTTACCGGCTTGCGCATTGGCATGAGCTTTGCCAAGGGATTGGTATATCCCCATCAGATCCCGCTTGCGGGTGTCAATACCATGAAAGCCTTTATAACAGGAACAGTGGATGACGTTGATCGCACACAAGAGCCTTTATGGGCCATTCGCTCTCACAAAGATTATATTTACACAGCTCAGTTTAAAACAGATATTGATGAGATCGAGATCCGTTATGGACAGATCCATAATATCAAAGAATGGTACCCCCAATGCGGCATGATCGTTTGTAATGATGCCCTTGAAGAAATCAGCGATCTCCCTGTTCTTGATCGCTCAATTCTACCTTCAATGATGGGGGATTATTATATTCGCCACATGGATAATATGGCTGTAACAGATTATGATAGTTTGGTAATTGAATATGGCATGGACTATAAACCAAAAGAATGGAAACCGGGAGCTTGATGATCAAAATTCGCGATATGAATGCGGATGATGTCGCCGAGGTCATGAAGATCGAACGAGCAAGTTTTAATGAACCCTGGGCAGAGATCCATTTTTATTTTGATCTTTATTCAAAGGTTTCTTATAACTGGGTGGCGGTGAACAAAGATGAGCTTTATGCTTATATTTGTTTTTGGAAGATCGGGGACGAAGTGCATATTAATAATATTGCAGTAAAAGAAGCGAACAGAAAACAAGGTATTGCACAAAAATTACTGGATAAACTGACAAGCTTTGCTCGTAAAAGCAATATAAAGAGTATGACCCTCGAGGTAAACGAACACAACATGTCTGCTCAGGCCTTCTACAAAAAGAATGGTTTTATGGAAGTCGGCAGACGTCCGAAATATTATGAACACGATCAGGCTGATGCCTTGATCCTGATGAAAGAACTGGAGACCAAGTGAGAATTCTTTTGGTAAATGATGACGGTATATTCGCCCCTGGAATACAGAAACTTTATGAAGCGATACAAGGACTCGGTGAGATCACTGTCGTTGCTCCGGACGGAGAACGTTCGGCAGTTTCCCATGCATTGACTTTAGATAAACCCTTACCTGCAAGAGAGGTGGATACCGGTATATTTAAAGGGATAGCCTTGAATGGCACACCGGCAGATTGCGTAAAACTTGCACTTAACGAAGTAATGTCTGAAGCTCCCGATCTGGTGCTTTCCGGGATTAATCTTGGATGCAATACAGGATTGAATGTCATTTACTCAGGAACCGTCGGTGGAGCAGCCGAAGCCGTGTTCAATGGCATTCCGGCTGTTGCGTTTAGTTTGGATACATACACAAATCCTAACTGGGAACCTGTTTTGCCCTTCGTACGTGACTTGGTGAAGGCGGTGATAGAAAAAGGTATACCAAAAGGTGTTCTTCTCAACATAAATATTCCCAATGTAAAAGCAGCTGAAGATATAAAAGATGTAATGATCACCGAACAAGGAATGGCGCATTGGCAGGAGAATTTTGATAAACGAATTGACCCCAAAGGACGCACCTACTACTGGATGACGGGCAAGAAGCGTGAGAAAAAAGAAGCTGAAACAATTGATGATACTGCGATAAAAAACAACTATATTTCGGTGACCCCTGTGCAGTTTAATCTGACGGCCTACGATAAACT
>DAOVOB010000073.1 GCA_030629925.1 Fidelibacterota bacterium | reverse complement strand
GTTTTATGCCATAATTTGCAAAAGTGTTACCCATGTTTTGAAGGGCTTTTGTTACCTATGTATTGAAGTCGTACCAGATAGCCTGTCATCTCGACCGGAGCGCAGTCCCAAAGGGGCAAGCGAAGCGGAGAGAAGGAGGAAGAGGTCATCCCGGAAAACAAGATGGTAGCTTGTTTATCCGGGATCTCATTTGTATAAAGATCCACAATGTTTTCGAGGAATGAAATGATTTAGATCCCGGATAAGTTTGTGAAGAAACTTTCCGGGATGACATTTTAATTATTCCTGCTCCCTCAACTGACGGATAAGTAGCACAGACAAAGTTTAATTCTTAAATCTTATGCTCAAATGTTCGGCTTGCCCTTCGACTTGTTGGGCGTAACCCCGAATGGTCGGGGTGAAGACTGAAGCTTTAGCGAAGGGGGGTGTTCGATATTCAAGGACTCCGAACTCTGGCACTCCGAACCCGATAAATTAAGCTCAAATTTCATTGTATTATCATCGTGTATTGAGTATTTTTCGATTGACCTCAGGCCTTCGTCGGCGGCGTATCCGCCGAACCCCGTCAGGTCCGGAAGGAAGCAGCGGCAGGCATTTATTCTGCGCGACAAGCAACCTGGGGTCTTTTTACATTATAAGCAGGGAACACTCATGAGTCATCAGGTTATCAGTTTAAAATATCGCCCTCAGCGTTTTGAGGATGTTATCGGTCAGGAACATATTACCATTACATTAATGAATGCGATAAAAAAGGATCGGCTGGGACATGCTTATATTTTTTCCGGACCACGAGGAACGGGAAAAACGACCACAGCTCGTTTACTTGCAAAAGTTGTGAATTGTGAAAACCCCATAGATGGCAATCCCTGCAATGAATGTACTACCTGTCGAGAGATCACTGAAGGACGCAGCATGGATGTGCTTGAGATCGATGGTGCATCAAACCGTGGTATTGATAGTATTCGTGATTTGCGTGAACAGGTAAAATATCCTCCGACACATGGTAAATATAAGGTATATATCATTGATGAATTCCATCAGATCACAAAAGATGCCTTTAACGCACTATTAAAAACCCTCGAAGAACCACCTAAACATATATTGTTTATTTTTGCGACGACGGAACTACATAAAGTTTTGCCAACGATCTTAAGTCGCTGTCAGCGATTTGAATTTAAACGCATTCCTTTGTTACAGGTCATTGAGCTTCTGCGGAATATCGCTAAACAGGAAGGAATCGCCATTGATGATGATTCTTTACTCTTGATCGCCAAGAAAGGTGATGGAAGTATCCGAGACAGTGAAAGCATTCTGGAACAGGTTATTGCTTTTTCCAATAAAGATATTTCTTATGAATCCATCTTGAATATTTTGGGCGTTATCCGTGAAGAAGTATTTTTTTCAATGTATCATGTAATTATTGAAGGTAAGGCTGATAAGGCTCTTGGGATCATTGATGATATGTTAATGCACGGTTATGATCTTTTGGAATTTGTGACGGTGTTCTCGATCTTCCTGCGTGATCTATATATGGTTAAAGCTCATGGGTCTGCCGATATCTTGAACACAACAGAAAATCTCAAGAAAGAATACAGCGAATTGGCAAAAACTCAAGATGCCCATACGCTGATCAGAATGCTGTCTATTGTCAATGATGAAATAGCTAAGATCTCACGTTCTTCCAATACAAAGATCCTTGTGGAAACCTTGTTTATTAAACTATCCAATTTGCAGGATTTAAGACAACTGGATGAAATGATCGAGCAAATGAAACACGCAGCGCCTTATACAAATCCCGTTGCACCTGCGGTTGCTCCGCGAGTAGAGCCAGCAATCAAGACTGCACCGGCAGCAAAAGAACCAACACCCAAGATCTACACAAGTCCTATATTGAATGGTAATATTAAAGACTCAACACTTGCTCCAAAGAAAATTGCGGTTCCTGATAAGAAAGAAGAACCTAAAATAGAGAAAGCACCGGAGCCTATTGAATCTAATGGTGTAGATGCGATCACTATTGAAAAAGTAAAAGATCAATGGCAAGCTGTTGTCGATTGCGTTCAACCACAAAAACCGGCAGTTGCTAGTTTACTTTGTAATGTTGGGATCAGTAGAATACAAAATGGGACATTGGTACTAATTGTAGGAGACGAATATTCCTACAATACTATCATAAGAAATGAACAAATTATCTGCTCTTGTCTGAAAAAAACATGCGGAGTACAACTTTTACTACGTGTAGAAAAGAATAAAGTACCTGATACGCAAAGAGTTATAAAGAAGCAGGAAATTGATAAAGCAACAAAGCAGATTCTCCAAAGTTTTGACGGCGAATTGCTATAATTAGTTGACAAACGTTTATTATTGGTATAAATTTGCTTGATTAATTAATAATCATTTTTAGGATAAGAAACACGAAATATTTGTTATTCAATATTATTCAGTAAACATCAAGGAGTTGTTATATGAGGCTAAAATGGATATTAGTGGGACTCTTGTTCACTATAGGCATATCTTTTGCTGGTACAACAGGAAAAATATCCGGATATGTTTATGATTCAGCAACAGGAGCACCTTTACCCGGGGCAAACGTACTGGTCCGAAACACTTCATTGGGTGCAGCAACAAATGCTGACGGATTTTTTGTTATTCTTAACATTCCTCCCGGTGAACAAGAAGTTATGGCGACATATATCGGTTATGCAACAGTTCAGCAAACCGGTGTATTGGTAAATATTGATCTAACGACACCACTGGACTTCAATTTACAGGTTGAAGCTTTTAAAGGTGAAGAGATCATTGTTATAGCAGAACGTAAACTGGTTCAGGTTGATATTGCTTCAAGTCAGGTGAACATCAGTAAAGATGAGATCAAAGATCTACCTGCAACAAGTATTGGCGATGTTGTCGGCATGGAAGCCGGTATGAGCGGATTATCGGTTCGTCAGGGTGACCTTGATGAAACGACACTACTTGTTGATGGTTTGGCAATGAAAGATAGCAGAACCGGAAACCCGATCTCTACCATTTCTTTATCTTCTATTGAAGAGATCATGGTTCAATCAGGTGGATTCAGTGCAGAATACAGTGATTTACAATCAGGTGTTATCAGTATTGTTACCAAAGAAGGTAGTACTGAAAATTACAATCTGAATGTTAATGTAAAATACAGTCCCTACGCACCAAAGAATTTTGCTTTCACTGATATCAGTGGAAATGAAGTTACTTCCATGTTTGATGAAAACGCAATTTTTCTTCGCCCTTATCTTGATGAGGATGTTTGTTGGACAGGTACGGAGAACGGAGCTTGGGATCTTGCAACTCAGGGTGAATATCCTAAATTTGAAGGTTGGAACGCAATTAGTCAGGGTTTGTTGAATGATGATGATCCCGAAAATGACCTTACACCGCAAGCCTTACAAGAACAGTTTAGGTATTTGGTACGTCGCGGAGATGATTTTTATGATAAATTGATCCCCGATTACAATTTTGATGTTGGTTTTAGCGGACCCGTTCCTTTCGTATCAAAACAACTTGGAAATTTAAGATTCTATACTACTCTTGTTGCAAATCAAACTGCATACTTGCAGCCTTTAGCAACAGATAAATATAATGATTGGACATGGACAGGCAAAGTTACGGCAGACATAAATCCTAAAATGAAACTTACCTTGTTCAGCATGCAAAATCAATATTCAGGTACCGCAACCAGTTTGTCAGGTACTCCGGGTGTTTATACAAGTGGCTCGGGAGCAGTTAGCGGTGGTTGGTCAATGTCGCGCATGTTCTATCCGAACTACTATGGATTAACCCAACGTTACAATCAAATGTATGCAGCAACACTAAAGAATATGGTTAACGAAAGAACCTTTTGGGAAGGGAGTGTCGAATATTCTCAAACTGCATATAACAGTCATGAAGGTGTTGCTCGTGATACCACAACCCATGATATTTTTGACGGTGTTGATGGTGTTGACCTATATATGGACGAGAAACCTTATGGTTTTTGGAATATGGGTGTAACAACTTATGCAACGACAAATTTCTTTACAGGTTATTACCAATGGCCATATGATAGTACTAAAACCTCTCATTTACAGGCCAAATACGAAATAAAATCACAGGTAAATGACAGAAACGAAATAAAAGCAGGTGCTCAGATACAGTATTGGAATTATGATATGAACTACGGTGCATATCGTTCGCTTTCAGCTTCGAGTGCTACAAATACTCTTTGGACCCAAAATCCTTTCCAAATAGATGCTTATATTAGCGATAAGATCGAATATGAAGGATTTGTTGCTCAAATTGGTTTACGTGGCGAATACTGGAATCCCAACTGTATGTGGTACGATATGGATTCATTACAATGGAGTGAAGAATTTATAAGTAATCTGTATAAACCTTATGCTTCAGATGATTCTCTTGAAGCTTTAACCTTTCCTACAAGAAAAGCTAAAGGGCAATTCCATCTCATGCCTCGTATTGGTATCTCACATCCTATTACCGAAACATCGAAATTATATTTCAACTATGGTCATATGTACCAGAAAATGGATCCGGACTATTATTTCCAGATGCGACGTAGGAATGATTACCGCTTATCATGGATAGGTAACCCAGAATTGGCTTTTGAAAAAACTATTTCATATGAATTAGGTTTTGACCAAGCTCTTGGTAAACAGTACTTGATCCATATAGCAGCTTATTATAAAGATAAGAATAATCAAGCAACTAGAACGACTTATCGTAGTTTGGCGGGTGTAAGTTATTCAGTCAGTGATGATAGATATTATCAGGATATTCGCGGACTGGAAGTTACATTAAAGAAACGTCGCGGCGAGTGGTTCCGTGGTTTTATTAACTTGAATTATAGTGCATACAGTACCGGAACATTCTCATGGCCTTCTGTTTATGAAGATGAAACCTCAGAAGCTTACCTTGATATGATCCAAAATACTGAAAGTAAAAAACAGGCAAAAAGCATACCGAGACCTTCTGTAAAGACAAATCTTGTTTTTCGTACACCGGCCAGTTATGGAAACTTATTGGGTAACTGGAGCTTGTCACTTCGAGGTAGTTGGTATGATGCCGGGTACTATATAAGTCGGACAAGAGGATTTTATTCAAATATTATTGAGATCCGGGATTCATGGTATTGTGATGCCAAGATATTCAAACCATTCAAATTTAATAATCTGAATGTATCCTTAGTGGTGGAAATTGATAATATTTTCAATCTCCAAAAATTGAGTTTGGCAGGACAGGCAACAGGTGCATCCTATGGTCTGGTTGACGGTTATCAGTTCGATAACTATTTTGAATCATTACATTTCCCCACAGCCGCTTATGAAGAAACGGATCAGGATCATCTCTCTCCTACTTATTATCCTGACGAAACAAAGGCAAAGGCAGACAAATACTACGATTATCGACCATCAGGTGTAGATTATCAACCCATGACGTTTGCTTCTAACCTAACACAGGTGACTGATCCTTCGATGATATACTATGTCGAAGAGACTGAAATGTGGTCACGAGTTGTTGAGGGTAGTATTGTTCAGGTTCCCGATGCCGAAATTACCAATATTATTGAAAACAATGCATATATTGACAATCCCGCGAATACACCTTATTTGTTCATGAATCCTCGCGATATATATGTTGGCTTGCAATTTTCAATTGACTTATAATAAAAAGAGAGCATGAAATGAAAAAAACAGCTTTACAAAAAATATTACTTATCATGTTGATCATGTCGCTTGCGGTAGTTTCAAATGGAGCTACCCGTTATAAGTGGATCACGATCGGTTCTTTACAGAACTTCTATTATGACACAGGTGCAGAATGGGAATCGATTGTCTATGGTCGGCAACAATGGGGTTTTACCTGGGAATCTTTTTATCGTGATCAGGATATGCAAGCTGCAAAGGGTATGTGGATTGGGGTGAAAAACTTTTATGATCCTGTTCAGGGCAGAGAATATTCCTATAAAATTGCACATAATGGCCCAAGAGCAGTTACAGATATTGAGATCCGGGAGTATATACCTCAGGAAATGCAATTAATTGCACGCAATAATCATCCTGAAGTCTATGTGGATGATAATGAAGCTACTGATATGATGAACGGTAGTAATGCCAAGAATGATGAGATAGATCAAGTTGATCCGTCATTAGAGGCTGACAGGGTATTCTACAACGAAGTGAATACTTCCGTAGGTATTTCTTTTACTCGTAAAGTATATGCCGTTTCTCAACAGAACTATGATGATATTCATATCAGTGAATAC
>DAOVOB010000249.1 GCA_030629925.1 Fidelibacterota bacterium | reverse complement strand
CTTTCAGAAAATCACGTACGAGATTTTTATGATATTCTTCGAGCTCTGATTCATTGCTATGGTCAAGGACTTTCAGCAGATTTGATTTAAAAGCTTCAATGCTTTTTCGTTCAATCTTCAATTTACGCAGTTTCTTGACTGCTTGGGCTGGGGTAAGGGGTTTGTGAATGTTCATGATAGTTTAAAGTTTAAAGGTTAAGGTTTAAATTAATTTGCGGTGTAATGTGTGCCGGGACCGGTTCCATGGCGGTCAATCAGTTGTTTTTTGTTAAGTTCACTGACAAGTCTTTTTATGCTTGGTAGAGGGATCCCGAGTTTATTGGAAATTTCACCTGATCTGCAACCGGGATGGCCCGCGATGAAAGTCAGGACAGATTTTTCTCTGATAGAAAGCTCCGTTTCGCTTCCCCCATGTTCCAGCTTTTTCATTAATTGTTGTTGAATATTGGAAAGCGCAGAGAAAAAGAACTCCATCCATGATGTAACATTCTCGTTAGGCCTTGAGGCCTGGCAGGTCCTCAGCATCCGGTAGTATTCACTTTTCCTGTCCTCGATCTCGTGCTCGAAACTGACATATTGGATCCACTTATATCCTAATTTAAGTAATAATAGTGTAGTAAGAAGACGACTCAGGCGGCCGTTGCCGTCTTGAAAAGGATGGATACTGACAAAATCATATACAAAGATCGCCACTTTGACCAAAGGATGGGTTTCAGAATCTGTCTTATACCATTCCACAAGATCCCTCATAGCGCTCTCTGTGGGAATGCCGGCTTCTGTCGTTTTGAAGAGGATCTTTGTTTTGCCATCGGGGAAGGTAGCTTCTACAGCGTTATTTTGTTGCTTATAATCACCTTTGTGCCACAGATCTTTTGCACTGTGCTTGCACAAAAAGTTATGCAAATTCTTTATTGAACTTTCTGTGATATCAATATCAGGGTAAGATTCGCATATAATATCCAAAGTTTCAAAATATCCAAGCACTTCTTGTGAATCTCTGTCCTCTATCTTGCTAATATCGATCTCTTTTTCAAGAAAGATCTTGACCTCATCGTCGGACATCAGGGAACCTTCAATACGCGTTGAAGCTCCAATGCTTCTCACCGTCTCGATTTGTTTCAACTGGCGGAGGCTGGAGCCTTCTTTCTTTTCTATCGAGGTCCAGGATGCATCAAAACGATCGAGTCCCGAGATCGTATTGATCAGCTTCCAGTCCATATCAAGATGAAATGTGTGAATGATTGTTTTCATGTACTAATGTAATCATGATTTTTATAAAATGATACGATAATATTCGATATGATACGATATAAGACAAGTAAAAAGGCAAAAAGCAAAAGGCAAAAAAATAAGTAAGAATTAAGAAGTGGTGGACCCGCATGTCCGCAGAAGCAAGGAGTATGGTCGTAGCTAACGATACGATATGATACGATAATGTTCGATATTGATACGATATTGATATGGTGCTTTGTGGTACATGATTTTTTAACATGTACCAAATATGAAAAAATCAGGACATATTGATTTAGGGTATAAATAGGGTAATGCTAAGCTGTTATTACCCTATTTATCGGGGAATTACCCTATTAAAGATAGAAAATTATACCGAGTTGTATTATACCGGTCGGTATAAAAAATGTTAATACCGTCGGAATAAAAGGCAAAAGTATAAGGTATAAAGGCAAAAGACTAAAAAACACCATCAAGTCGTTGAGTTGTCGAGGTGGAGAAGAGGGGGTTGAATTACGAATATTGAACAAAGAACATCGATATGCGAAGTCTTTGTAAATCACAATTCCTTGTTCCTTGTTCTGAAATCGGGGAAGGCAAGAAGAAAAGGAAGGGAGAGATAGGGTGTTTATTAAATCTTGATTCTCGATTTTGATCTCGATCTTGATCTTAGCCTTAATCTTAACCTTGATCTCAACCTTGATCTTAATCTACGGATTTATAGTTTATAGTTCATCCAGCCTTCGCATAAAGCTTACATCTACGCCGAAGGCTACGATGTACAGGTCGGCCGGCAGGCGTTCATCGTTTCACGATATCCATATCATTTTCACCCAAACAACCCGCCATTCTTCGTTTTCTTTTTCTAGCAGGGCTGCCATGCCTATCCCGCAAAGGGGCGCAGACACCGAGCTGTATTCCACAAGGGCCCAAAGTCCATCATTGCTGATCCCCGGCCGGGTAAATGCGGTATAGCCCGAATAAGGTTCAGCTTCTTCCGTATCCTTCAGCATCACGTAATCCGGCAGTTTGTCCATGATCAGGCCATAGCGGATCCGGTTTGCATTATTGTAATTATTAAGCAAGGAATCTGAGCCGATACTGTCCTGCTCAAATGCGATATGCAGTGATGGACAATTAGTCGATGTCGTAGTCAGATCATACACATCAATGGTTCCCAAAGGATGTTCGTGCAGTATGACGCTGTCAAGTACCGCACAAATGACCGCATGCTCTTCATTGCTCAATTCTGGCGGCTCATCCGGTTTAAGGTCACAGGCCACCAGAAAAAGCAGAAATATGATGCATAATAGTGTTGTTCTTCGTTTCATATTTTATCGTTTATCGTTTATCGTTTGTTCTCGCATGACAGACATAGAGATCTCCCTG
>DAOVOB010000148.1 GCA_030629925.1 Fidelibacterota bacterium | reverse complement strand
ATGAATATTTCAAAAGCGATTTCCCACTTTCGTAGGATGAGTTGGGAGGTGCAATACTGCCATCCTCATAACCGCGCAAGGGAGTAATATAACTCATTGCATTTGCACCGCCAAGATGAAAAAGCCTGTCATAGGGAATTACACCGTAATCACCATAGGGTAAAACAACACCAACATCGAAATTTTGATAAAAAACAACCTTATCTATGATGGGTGTATATGTTTCAAAAGTAATTCTATTCTTAACAAATTCCTCTTGTCCTCCAAAAATACCTCCGGACACCTGAGCGTTCCAGACAAGTTTTGAGCCTTTAGTCGGAAATTCAGGTTTGTCGCGGCTATCACGAGTAATGACCTGGGTAAAACTATTGCCCCAAAGTTCTTTAAGACCCGATGGATTATACTGTAGGAAGTAACTGTCATCACGAACATTATAATAATGCTTATAGGCAAAGGTCAACGCCCAACTACCACTAAAATAACTGTCCGGCCAACGGAAACGACGACCAAAATGAGAAGTAACACCAATAGTTTCACGGTCATAAGGTTCATAATAGTAGGTATTATCTGTCATTTCACGTTTTGAATAATAAAGATTGATTCCAACTGTATTCGGTCGACCCATGAGCCATGGTTCTGTAAAACCAAGACTTACATAATCCGTACCGGCACTTTTCTGATATGATATAGAAAGTCGTTGTCCCCGACCACCGAGATTATTGATATCAATCCCAACACTACCTGTAAGACCATCATATTCACTATAACCGATAGAAGCATTAGCCCGATCGGAAGATTTTTCTTCAACAGTAACTTCAATATCAATAGTTTCGTCATCTACGGGTACAATATCCGGAACAACATCAGCAAAATAGTTTAACATGAAAATTTCACGCTGTGATCGCATAAGTTTCTCGCGATTGAACACATCACCCGGCATAAGTTTGACTTCACGACGAATTACATATTCGCGAGTTCGGGAGTTACCAACAAAATTTACACGACGAACAGAGACTTTATGATTTTCGACTACTTTGATAACAATGTCTAAAGAATCTTCTCCGAAAGGTGTAACTTCCGGTGTTACCTGAGTATAAAGATAGCCTGTATCCATATATAGAGAGCGAATCTTTGCATCAACAGCCATCTCGAAATATTTTTCTTTAAATGGCTCGCCTTTTTTTATACCGGCCAGCTCCAAGTTCATCAAGAAATAACTCTCAGGATAAACTTTCGGACCTTCTACACTAACATTCCGATATACATATTTTGGACCTTCATCAATTTTAACATGAAGGGTCATTTTTTTACCAAGAGAGTCTAGTTCAATTTCTTCTCCAAGAACCCGTGCATCGCGATAGCCTTGATCACGATAGAACTGTAAGAGATTATTTTTATCATCCAAGAACTTCTCTGGATCATATTTTGCCGACCGAAAAAAAGTATACCAATCGCGTTGCTTTGTATCTTTCATTTGCCAACGCAGGCGCCATGGTTTAAAAAGTTCTTGATTGGTATCAAATTTGATCTCATCAATAAAAACACGTTCGTTTTCTTCGACCAAAAATGTAATATCAACACGACCCTCTTTTACTTCAGAAGGTTCGGCTGTTACGTCAATAAATACATTATAAAAACCGGCTTCTTTATATTTCTCTTCTATAGCGATCTTTGCTTTATTAATAAGATGCGGTGTAAAGACCTGGCCGCGAATGAGATTGATCTCGTCCTGTAATTTATCGTCTTTATATTTGTGATTACCCTCAAACAAAACATCATTTATACGCGGATATTCAGCCACTTGAATAACAACATGAACCCCTGCATCTGTTTCTTCAGTTGCCATGACATTAATATCACTGAATAGACGTAAATTATATAGTTTCTTGATGCCGTTTTGAATATCGGTTGACGTAACTTCAGTGCCTTCTATTAAACCCATAGAAAGTTTAATAATGCGATCTGAAGCAGTATCATTTCCCATGACCGAGACGGAAGCTATGGAAATGGTTTGCTGCTGAGCAAAAAGAAAAGTGGAAAGTCCGAGGACCAAGAATATCAGAATTGATCGTGTAATTTTTTTCATACTTTAGGTGCTTACCTGTTCGCTAGTTTTTCCAAAACGCCGTTCCCGTTGAGTGTAAGATAACAATGCCTTATAGTATTCCTGACGGTGGAAATCGGGCCATAGCTCTTCGGCAAAGTAGAATTCTGCGTATGCAGCTTGCCAAAGAAGATAATTGCTTATCCGATATTCACCACTTGTCCGGATCATCAGATCGGGGTCAGGGATATCCGCAGTATCAAGACGGGATTCAAATAGCGTTTCATTTATGTCATTGGGTTCGAGTTCGCCGCTTTTCACATCTTCCGCAAGAGTGTGAACAGCTCGCAAGATCTCATCGCGACTTCCATAGCTAAGAGCAACGATCAGAGTCATAAGTTTATTGTCTTTCGTTAACTCAATTCCCTGTTCCAGAACGGCCCATGCTTCTTTAGGAAGATCGTTCTTGTCTCCTATGACTTTCAATCGGACATTGTTCCGATGTAATTCTTTAATTTCACGCTGCGCTGTTTTAAGTAAAAGGGTCATAATGGCTGAAACTTCATCTTTGGGACGATTCCAATTTTGCTTTGAAAATACATAGATCGTTAGATATTTGACACCCGCTTCAGCTGAAGCGGTAACAATTTCTCTAACTGTCTTTACACCTTCGCTATGCCCCATCATTCGGGGAAGCCCGCGTTTTTTTGCCCAACGTCCATTACCATCCAAAATGATCGCTACATGTTGCGGTCTATTTGGATTATTTTTGATCTCTTCGGCACGTATTTCCATAATTCACCTATTATCATAAGTACAGCTTGTAAAAATAGCTTTTCAAGGGTCTAAAGTCAAGCGGTAATGCTAAGTAGTGACTGGAAATTAGTGACTTGCGGGACAAGAAGAAGGTGAGAAGGTAAGAAGCTGAGAAATTGAGAGGATAAGAGGAAAGCAGGACTGATTCAACTCATAAATATTTCCAACTTATGCTTCACTCTTTCCCAATTTGGAAAGAGCTCTTCAAGAAGCTGGTAAAATTCTTTGTTGTGATTAGGGAATTTTAATTCAATAATTCATGGAATACTCCTTTTTGTTTAAGTTGTTTTTTATATAAATATAGTTGAGATTTTTCTTTTTCGGGGGTTTGGAAAATCATCTTCTCCTTTCTACCTATTCCATACTCCGAACTCCCTACTCTGAACTCTTCACACCGAACTCCAATACCCCGCACTCCCCTACTAATGTCCGCTCATCGACCATTCGGGATTCTCTCTCCGTTCGACCAACCCGAAAGGTCTTCGCTCACGTCTTACATCTTTAACTTTTGCCTTTGTACTTTTGCCTTTTGACTTTACATTATCCTTATGATAATGTTACCCGAAATTCTTGCTCCTGCAGGAGATATGGAAAAACTCAAAACGGCTTTTGCCTTTGGTGCAGATGCCGTATATGCAGGAATTCCAAAATTTTCACTGAGAACCCGTGAAGCAGGTTTTTCTCACGAAAATCTTCAATCAGCTATTGACCTTACTCACACCATGGGTAAAAAACTTTACCTTACTTTAAATATTTATCCCCATAATTTAAAAGTCGATTCATTCCTAAAGGAACTTGATACCATTGCACCGATGGGTGCCGATGCATTTATCATGGCTGACCCGGGTATGATCGCGATGGTTCGCAAAACTTATCCTGATATTCCCATTCATTTATCGACGCAATCCAATACCGTAAATTGGATGTCGGTCGCTTTTTGGCGGGATCTCGGTGTTAAACGCGCTATCCTTAGTCGCGAACTTCGCCTGGACGAGATCAGCGAAATGCATGAAAAAGTCCCCGATATTGAGTTGGAAACTTTCGTTCACGGTGCCATTTGTATTTCATATTCGGGACGTTGTTTGATTTCCAATTATTTGCATGGTCGTGATGCCAACCAAGGTACTTGTACAAATAGCTGTCGCTGGGAATATAAATTAGCTTATGATAAAGGATCTTTACTTGACGTTGAAAAAACTCAAGAGCCCTATGAATACGGCACTCCTCCGCCCGAAGGGTTTTATGTTAAAGAAAGTCATCGCCCGAATGACCGTTTCCCCATCGGTGAAGATGAGCACGGCACTTATTTGATGAACTCCAAAGATCTCTGTGCCATCGAACTGATCCCCGATATTCTAAAAGCAGGTGTCTGCAGTTTAAAAATTGAAGGCAGAACAAAATCAGCCT
>DAOVOB010000098.1 GCA_030629925.1 Fidelibacterota bacterium | reverse complement strand
TGATCGTATTAGGCGTATTTTTTCTCCTTAGCATATCTTCTTCCAATAGAAATGCTATCTTTAAGATGTTCTTTAAAATGTCTGTCCTACTGATATTTACCCTTTTTGTGCATTTGTTCTTTCGTTTTGGAGAAAGTGCTTATTGGGAAGCATTTAAAACAACGGCTCTTTGGGATAAAGCACTATATTTTACGCTCAGGAACGGAAATATCCTTTTTATTATGAGCTATCTGGTACGAAGTGGTCCTCAACTTAGTTTTGCTTCCATTACGACTTATCTTGAAGGAAAACAGCCGGCAAATTTTATTCAACCTCTCACTCTTGCTATGCGTTATGTAGGGCTGATACAAGATGAATTCCGTTCTTTGCAGCAGGTTCATCGTATCATGGGTATCCAGAGACCTAAGCACCTCTTAGCGCAGGCACGCTATTATACCTCACTTATTATCCCTACCATTATTTCTTCTTTGGAACGCGCAGAGAATCTTTCAATTGCGATGACAAGCCGGGGATACAATCAATTATGATGATTCGTACGATCTTACAAATAGAGTATGACGGTACAGCTTACGCGGGATATCAACTACAACCTGATAACCCAAGTATACAGGGAGAGATCGAAAAAGCCCTACTAAAACTATATAAAAAAGCTATACGAGTTCATGCAAGCGGCAGAACGGACTCAGGTGTACACGCGATCTATCAGATCGTACATTTCACTCCACCTAAAGAACTCAAAAATCTTAAGCTTAAAGCAGCTTTAAATACTCTATTACCTAAGGATATCAGAGTAATTAAAACGGCAAGCGGCAATGAAGATTTTCATGCCCGTTTTGATGCTCGTGAACGTCAATATCGATATATTATTAAAACTCGGAATACTGCTCTAGATCGTGATCGCGTTTGGCAGATCTATCAGGGTCTTGATTTTGAATCAATGAATACTTGTGCTTCTATGTTTGTTGGGGAACATGATTTTACCTCTTTTTGTTCAGCTCAAGCGGAAGTTGATCATAAACGTTGTATTATTATTAGATCCTACTGGGAAAAAGATGGGTATAATTTGATCTACCATATTCATGGAAATCGTTTTTTACACTCCATGGTCCGCTCCCTTGTGGGAAGCATGGTGGAGGTTGGTAAAGGTAGATTATCAGTGGATGATCTGAAAAATATATTTGAGAGTGAAGATAGAAGTTCTGGGGCCGTAACGGCTCCTCCACAAGGGTTGACCTTAATGTATGTAAAATACAAAGAAGAAATAAAATGGGAAGGAAGTTAAGATGAAAAGGGGTTTGATCAGTATTATTGCGCTTATTCTTTGTGTTGTGCTACTCATTGTATCACTTCAATTTTATCTTGATACTCGCCGCCATCTTTTATTTGGATCAATCCAAACTGCCGATACAACTAAGGTCTTACAACAGCAAGATCGTATTATCATCAATGAAAATATCAGATCGGAACGTGAAACAGCAATTACCGAGACAATCGCAAGCTCATCCCCCGCTATTACTGGAATACATGTTACGCGTATACAGCAATATAGTAATAATCCATTTTTTTCTGATCCATTTTTCTCACGCTTCTTTCCTAACAATACTTACAAAAAACGTATTCAAAGTCTTGGAAGCGGTGTTTTAATATCTTCAGATGGTTATATCGTGACTAATGCGCATGTGCTGGGGGGTAATGCTGTTGAAGTCTATGCCACGCTAATGGGTGGTGCACGTTATTCCGCCGAAATCATTGGAAAAGATGAATTAACAGATATCGCCTTACTTAAGATCGAAGCTGAAAACTTACCTTTTATTAAGATGGGAATAAGCGATCAGATCATTATTGGAGAATGGGTTATTGCTCTGGGAAATCCTTTTGGATTGTTTGATATCAGCAATAAACCTATCGTAACTGCAGGTATTATCAGCAGTATTCATATGGACTTCGGTGAGACTGAGAGTGGGCATGTATATCAGGATATGATCCAAACCGATGCCAGTATTAACAGTGGTAATAGTGGGGGTGCTTTAGTTAATATGAGTGGTGAACTTATTGGTATCAATACATTTATTTTTAATGCTAATACGGGCTCTAGCGGATCAATTGGAATTGGTTTTGCGATCCCTATAAACCGTGTAAAGCAAATAGTAGAAGATTTAAAAACCACCGGCGAGATCGCAAGAAATTGGGATTTTGGTATTTCAGGACAAGCATTATCTCAATCCATTATTGAATACTATAATCTAGAGACTGATCATGGCGTTATCATTATTGATATCAAAAAAGGAAAAGCCGGTGAAGCGGCAGGTCTTCAGATAGGAGATATTATTCTTTCCATTAACGATCAGCCTATCATGCGTAATCAAGATGTCATCGATATAATTAATAATTCATATTTAAGGATCGGGGATTCGATTACGGCCTTGATCAATCGGGACGGTACCGAGTTTTCTATTGAAATAGAATTGATACAGTAGTAACCGGGTGATATTTCATTCCCGGAAATAATCAACTTTACAATAATTATACGGAGCAGGCCCCGAAGGATCGGGGAGGGATTTCGATCGAGATGACAGATAATTCTTCCTCCTTCTGCTTTTAAAAATTTGATGCATATAAGTACGGGAGGCTCTAGAGCCTCCCTCTTTATCTCCGGGCGACTCTAGCATGCCATCCATAGCTTCAGCGAAGGATGGAGTCGCCCCTACAATACCGAAAATTGACATAATGGAAACGGGCTCGACATGTCGAGCCCCTACATTTATCTTTTGTCTTTATTCTTTTATCTTCCTTTTGCCTTTTTACTTTTACCTTTTTACTTTTACCTTTTTACTTTTACCTTTTTACTTTTGCCTTTTTACTTTTGCCTTTTTACTTTTGCCTTTTTACTTTTGCCTTTTATTTAGCCATGATACCCAGGAGACGGCTGTAAACTTCCGTGTTATCGTAATAACCCGTGAATTTTTCTGCGCCTACTCCAAAAGCACGAATGGGAATAGGTACTGCGGTGTGTGAAAAAGTTGTCCAACCAATGCCCACCTTACGAGAAAGCATATGTGATGCCGTGATCATAAATGCATCGTAGGAACCATACATAATGTATTCAGTATGATCCTTATAGTTTTTTTCATCAAAAGATTTTACATAAGCGATCAAAAGTTCTTCTTTTTCATAATCGTTAATGGCAAGCCCCTTTGATTCATCTCCTAATCCCGTTTGTTCCAAGATAAAGTTAAGTGCCCAGGAAGGATCAGTTTTAACAGTATCCTCTCCCAGTTCATTTATAAGCCCCGTACGGATCTCATGATATTCTCGTGTTAATTCCGTAAATGAACCGCTTTGCCATTGCAATTTACTTAGGTCCATATTACTATCACCATAGGAAGTCCCCATGGTCATACCGCCACATTCATGATCGGCTGTTATGATAATAAGTGTATTATTTTTATGTTTGCTGTAAAATTTAAGTGCGACTTTAATTGCTTCGTCAAAAGCCAAAACATCGTGAATAGTTGTAGCAGCATCGTTTCCATGACAGGCCCAATCTATCTTTCCACCTTCAACCATCATAAAAAATCCATCAGGATTATCCAGCATATCAATTGCTTTTTCAGTGATCTGTGAAAGTGTAATAGAACCATCATCCATATCTATACTGTAAGGCATAGCATAATCATCGCTGACGTCCGGATGAACAAAAAGAACCTTTCCGGCACCGGATTCTAGATATTTAAAAGCTGTTGCATTATTTATATATAAATAATCGTTCTGCTTTGCAAGATCAATCACATTGATGGAATCAATACCTTTGGGATCAGTAATATTCCTAAAACCGCCCCCACCGAAGAAATCAAAGTTTGAATTTGCGAGCTGAATACCGATCTCATAATAATTACTGCGTTTGGGTTGATGAGCATAATAACCTGCGGGCGTTGCATGATCTATATCTACGGTAGATATGATCCCAATCTTCATTCCACGTTCTTTTGCGGTTTCTGCAATTGTTTTATAAGGATACCTATGTTCGGCATCCATAGATAGCGTTTGATTGCTTGTTTTATTTCCTGTCGCCATTGCTGTGATCGCTGCCCCGGAATCTGTAATATAATTTGATTGTGAATAAGTGGTTATATATCCTGTGGCAGGTGCAAGATTCATTGCAAGCGGAACGATACCGTTACGATCTTCCAAGGATGCAAGATAACGCTCAGCAGCATTTACTTGAACAGAACCCATACCATCGCCAATAAAAAAGAAGATATACTTAGCCTCGGGTTTACCGCAAGCTGAAAGTATAATTGCCATTAAGAGAATTATAAATTTTCCCCATTTTCTCATCTTTGCATCCCTTATATATCGTATGCTTTGTAATTTCCTCTAATAATAAAGATATGGAGATTAAGTATCAACTTATTTTATATTAAATTGGGTGTAAAGGTGTAAGGTGTAGAGGTTGACCCTTCTTACCTTCTCACCTCTTACCCTCTTACTACTTACCTCTTACCACTTTGTACTTTATACTTTTGCCTTTATACTTTTCTTTTCCTACATTTGCCACATGGAAGAAATTAAGAAATTAGAAACCTGGTCCGATATAAAATCTCTACGTGAGAAAAAAGGTATTTCACTGCAAACGCTTAGTGAAAAAATGCGTTTACCTCTTGAAAAGATCGCTTTTCTTGAAAATGGTGATTTTAGAGATGCAGACCCCATTATAACGCGCTTACAACTAAAAAATTATGCGCAGCATCTTGATCTGGATTACGATGAGATCGTCCGTCTAAGTGGCTTAAAGGAATCAAATACAGAAACTTTGGTCGTACCCTTAGTTGGATCTGTTAATATCAAGAAGACTCGCAAATATCGTGGTCGAAAAAAAGAACCTAATAAAGTATTTATCTATACATTGATCGTGGTGGGTGTCCTACTTGTGATCTTTATGCTTAATCGCCTGGCAAGTAACTTAAATATCACGTCAGATGTTTTTGAGATGACTGAGCAACAACAAAATTCTTTGGATACACCCAACGAAATAAAAGATACAACTTCATTTAGACCTATTCTTCCCCAAGCTAGAAAAGAAGAAGTAAAAAGTGATATTATTGAGGATATGCAAATATATCATCGCATGGAAATTTCTTTTCCCGTAAAATTGAATATCTTTCCCAAAGAGACCATTTCTTATCGTCATGAGATCAAAGGACAAAATCCTCTTGAAGATTTCATTATAAGAAATACACCTAAGTCACTTTTCTTTTCACGTCCCGGTAGAATGATCTTCTACAATACTAAAGACACACGTTTTGTAGTTTCCGGATTCGCATTCCGTGAGAAAAATATTTCTCGAGTAGTTGTTGAAATCAATGAAGATAGAGAGTTGATTGTTTATACGAAATAACTGGTACCTGGAGAATATAAAATCTTTCGTCTTTCTTCCACTTTTGTCTTTTTACTTTGGTTTTTAATCTTTCAAAACGCAATGCATTGCG
>DAOVOB010000043.1 GCA_030629925.1 Fidelibacterota bacterium | reverse complement strand
TTTTACTGCGCGGACTTCACCGCATCACGATAGATCGTGAAATGGAAACTCAATTGGATTACCGTACTGCAATCGTAAAACAACTTAAGGAAGTTTCCGCTCCTAAGCTTAAATCTGAAGCTTATATTAGAACTATTTTAGATCTTTTTCAGCGAATTATATCCATCTCCCCTATTTTTCCCGAGGAAATACAGGATGTGATCTTTGCAATTGAAGACCCCTCAAAACTATCAGATCTGATCGCTTCCTCATTGAACATTCAGATCTCCAAAAAATACGAATTTCTAAAAGAATTGAATATAATCAAGCGACTTGACCTTCTTGTTAAGACTTTACAAAAGGAATTCAAGATCATTGAATTGAACGCCAAGATCAATGAGCATGTCAATAAAGAAGTTAATCGACAACAACGTGAATTTCTCTTGCGTGAGCAATTGGAAGCCATTAAGAAAGAACTCGGCGAATCCGATGATGATGACTCTGATGTTGTAGAAATGAATAAGAAACTTGATGATACAAAAATGACATCCGAAGCTAAAAAGGCAGTTGAAAAAGAAATTGAGCGACTTGCACTAATGTCACCTTTTTCATCTGAATACACTGTCAGTAAAACATATATTGATTGGATGTTGGACCTTCCTTGGGGCAAATATACTGAGGATCGTCTTGACGTTAATGAAGCCTCAACAATTCTTGATGATGACCATTATGGACTGGAAGATGTTAAAGACAGAATATTGGAGTTTTTGTCAGTTTTAAAGTTAAAACAGAATGCAAAAAGCCCCATTCTTTGTCTTGTTGGCCCTCCAGGTGTTGGTAAAACATCTATCGGTAAAAGTGTGGCCAGGGCCATGCATCGTGAATTTATCCGTTTTTCAGTCGGAGGTATGCGTGATGAAGCCGAGATCCGTGGTCATCGCAGAACTTATATTGGCTCCATGCCGGGACGGATCATTCAATACATTAAAAAATGCGGCTCGCAAAATCCTGTTATTATGTTAGATGAAGTGGACAAGATCGGTACCGATTTCCGTGGTGATCCCGCTTCTGCTTTGCTGGAAGTTTTGGATCCCGAACAGAATAAAAATTTCCGTGATAATTTTCTTGAAATTGCCTTTGATCTTTCGAAAGTATTTTTCATAGCGACCGCCAACAGCACTCACAGTATCCCTCCTGCCCTTCTTGATCGTATGGAATTGATCTCCATGCCGGGATATATCACACCAGAAAAGGTTCAGATAGCTAAGAAGTTTCTTGTTCCGCGTCAAATAGAACAGAACGGACTAACGAAAAGTAATCTGCGTTTCTCAGCCAAATCCATTGATCTAATGATAGAACACTATACTATGGAAGCGGGTGTGAGAAATCTGGAGCGCGAAATCGCGAAAGTTTGTCGTAAAAGTGCGCGAGAATTCGCTAAAGATGATAAACATGAAAAAATCATTCTTGATACCGGGAACATAGAGCAATTCCTTGGTCCAAAAAAGATCTTCAAAGATAATTTACCCGTAGTGAATGAAGTCGGTATTGTTGTCGGTCTTGCTTATACTGAAAGCGGTGGCGATGTCCTGCCTGTTGAAGTTACCCTCATGCCCGGAAAAGGTAATTATAAAATGACCGGTTTGCTTGGCGATGTTATGAAAGAATCGGTTGAAACTGCGATCTCTTTCCTACGCTCTTCTGCTAATGAATACGGAGTAGAACCGGTACAATTCATGAAACACGATATTCATATACATTTCCCTGCTGCAGCTATCCCGAAAGACGGGCCTTCGGCAGGAGTTGCGATTACAACAGCAGTTCTTTCTTGTCTGACGGGCAGGAAAGTAAGACACGATGTAGCAATGACAGGTGAATTATCTCTTCGTGGGCGCGTACTTCCCATCGGTGGTGTTAGAGAAAAACTGACAGCTGCAAAGCGCATGAATATTAAAACCGTCATTTTACCCAAAGCGAATCAGTCCGATCTGGACAAGGTCCCTGAAATGGTCAAGAAGGGAATTTCCTTTGTTTTTGTTGACAATTATCGAGATATTGTGGGCAAAGTTTTAGTATGATATTAAAACACAGAATACTGTGTTCCTTTTTATAAGCTCTTTGATATACACTGTATGCCCTCCGTATCGCGTCACGCGTCACGCGTTTCGAGTTACGGTTTTATAAAGATAACGTTTAATTACTTAATAGGAGGTTTGTATGAAACAAACTAACGTCATCATTATGGGTGCCGCAGGAAGAGATTTTCACAACTTTAATACCTTTTTCAGAGGTAACGAGGACTTTAATGTCGTTGCATTCACTGCAACACAGATCCCCGATATCGACGGACGGAAATATCCGGCTGTCCTTGCGGGTGACCTCTACCCCGAAGGTATCAAGATCGTGGATGAATCTGAACTGCCGGAACTCATCAATGAACATGATGTCGATCAGGTTGTGTTTTCATATAGCGACGTTCCTCACGAAGTAGTTATGCATAAAGCAGCATTAGTAAATGCTTGTGGCGCTGATTTCATCATGATGGGCGGAAAACGGACGATGGTCAAATCGACTAAACCCGTTATCGCTATTAATGCAATTCGAACCGGATGCGGCAAATCTCAAACCACACGACGTGTGGTTAACATTCTCAAGGACATGGGACTCAAAGTAGTCTCAATTCGTCACCCCATGCCTTATGGCAACTTAGCCGAACAAGCAGTTCAACGCTTTGGCTGTATTGATGATTTAAAGAAGCATCAATGTACCATTGAAGAGATGGAAGAGTATGAACCCCACATTGCAATGGGATCTGTGATCTATGCCGGTGTGGATTATGAAGCTATTCTGCGCGAAGCGGAAAAAGAAGCTGATGTGATCCTTTGGGACGGTGGAAATAATGATACGTCATTTTATGATGCCGATATCATTATAACCGTTGTCGACCCTCATCGACCCGGTCATGAAGTCAACTACTATCCCGGTGAAACCAACCTTAGAATGGCTGACATTGTTGTGATCAACAAGATTGATACGGCAGACAATGACAACATTGAAATGGTTCGCCAAAGTATACGTGAAGCCAATCCGAATGCGCTTATCGTTGATGCTGCATCTCCGATCACTGTTGAAGATCCCAGCATTATTTACGGTAAAAAAGTCCTCGTGATTGAGGATGGACCAACATTGACCCACGGTGAAATGGAATACGGTGCCGGTATGGTAGCCGCTGTCAAATTCGGTGCGAAAGATATTGTAGACCCTCGCCCCTACACAGTAGGCAGTATTACAGATACTTTCAAAAAATACCCGGAGATCGGCGTATTGTTGCCCGCCATGGGATATGGTGAACAACAAATGAAAGATCTTGAAAAAACAATTGAAAACACTGAATGTGATGCAGTGATCATTGGTACACCCATTGATCTGCGTCGTGTGATCAAGATCAAGAAACCTACAGTTAGGGTTACTTATGATCTTCAGGAAATCGGCCAACCGGATCTGAAAGTCATTTTGAACGAAAAGATCCCCAACATTAAAAAATAGGTCACCATGAAAGAACAGACACTTGCTTTGATAAAACCTGATGCTATCTCAAAACGCTTTCAGGGCTTAATTATTCACGACATACTGGATGCCGGATTTGAGATCAAGGCAATGAAAATGCTTCACCTATCACAAGATCAGGCAAAAGCATTTTATGAAGTTCACAAAGGGAAAGACTTTTACGAACCGCTGGTCGCATTTATGACCAGCGGTTCTATTATTGCCTTACACCTGGAAAAAGAAAATGCAATTATGGATTACAGGACATTAATGGGGAAAACTGATCCCGAAGTAGCGGCTTCTGGAACCTTGAGGCATAAATATGCCGAAACGACACGTCGTAATGCCGTTCATGGCTCAGATAGTCCCGAGAATGCGAAAAAAGAGATTGCCTTTTTCTTTTAAAAACATGAAATTACTTTACTAATGTATAATTGGAGGTTCTTATGAACAAATCCATTAAGCTTATGCTGGCAGTGTTAGCTTTTTTCATGATAATAGGATGTTCCGGCAATCAGGGTGTATTGGTAGGCGATACCGTAGATATTGAAAATTATAATCGCCCCTCAAATATTCTCAAATACCAATGGTCCTTCGACACCAAGCCCCCAACTTCAAGACTTGATCCGCGAGATTTCATTCCATCCAACTATCACCCGAACGTAACATTTATTCCGGACGTGCCCGGAAGATACATCGTTCGTTTAACGATGATCAATAATGAAGGAAGCGTTCTTCATAAGAATTTTATTTATACAGCAGATCGCCAACCGAATTATCTGGTTAATATTGAAGAAAAAAAACCAGTGAAAACGGTGAAAACTGTAAAGACTACTCCTCGGGCTCCCAAAATTATTGAAATACCTGTTGTGACTGAAAAAATCATACTTACAAAGACTACCGTCACCAAGACACCCAATGAATGGCAGAAAGCGCCCAAACCGGGACAAAATTTTGAAGAGATAGAACAAGAACCGGCCTATTCAACTGAATCCGTAACAGAAGTTATTGAAGAAACAAAAGAGCCGGTTGTTATGAAAGGTGAAGAAGTTGTAAGCTCAGCCACAGTTGCTACAATCAAAGTCAAAACAAATGCAAAATATACTCTACAAGTTTCAAGCTCAACTGTTGAAGCTTATGCCATTGAACTTAAAGACAAGTTGATCGCTGAAGGTTATGACTCATTTATTCAAAAAGCGGAAGTTGAAGGTCTTATGCGATATCGTATTCGTGTAGGTCATTTTACAACCTACGATGAAGCCAAAGCTTATCGTTTAAAAATGCTTTATGAGACTGATTTTGAGCCTTGGATTGACAAGATCAAATAGTCTAAATCAAGTATTTAATATACTCTAATTTTCTACGTCAAAACACTTGACTAAAAGTATTTTCTATCATATCTTTGCAGGCTATGAAAATTTTGCTATCACAAATTTCTGTTGATAAAACGCTCTTTGATTTTACGGGTAATAAGGATGAATTCGATATCCCCGAACTGGCTGATAATATATCCGTCCATGTTTCGGTTTATCAGTCTGCAGAAAGCTATACTTTCGCAGGCAATATCTTAATAAAATTGAATCTGAATTGTGACCGATGTCTTGAATTATTTGAAAAGACTATCAATTATAACTTTGAAGTAATTTATACTTCCGAAGAAGAAGTTGATAAAGATGATCACATCATGTTTCTCCCTCCTCAAGAGGTAGAGATAGACCTCAAGCCTTATGTGTATGACACGATCATGTTGAACATACCTTTTAAAAAAGTCTGTTCAGATACTTGCAAGGGCATGTGTGCTTCTTGTGGAGAAAACCTTAATCATCATGCTTGTACCTGTAGCAAAGATAGAATTGATCCCAGATGGGATTCTTTAAAAGAACTGAAGAAAACGCTTGAAAGTGCGGAGGAATAATGGCCAACCCAAAACGAAGACTGTCACACACACGTGGTGCTAAACGTAGAACTCACTATACATACAAAGCATCAACAGTCTCAACCTGTGAACATTGTGGACAACCGAAAATGCCTCATCATGTATGTCAGCATTGCGGTTATTATAAAAATCGACCGGTTATTACACCAAAAGAAAATTAATTTAATATCCGCAGTTAAACTATAAGGACGTGTAAATTCGTTCTTATATTTTACCTGCAGTATTTTATTATGGTAAATATCCTTAATAAAATTAAGTCTGTATATTTCTCCTTCTTCCCGAACAAGCCCCATAAGCTTGCGAAGAAGGTTTACGGCGTTTATGCTTATAATTTTGATGATGAAGATCTTTTAAAACAAGCCTTCACACACACTTCCGCTATTGATTATGAAACTCAAACCAAGGTTGATTCCTATGAACGATTGGAATTTCTTGGAGACGCAGTTATCGAAATGATCGTTACACACTTTTTATTTGAACAATTCGCCAATGCAAAAGAAGGTGAATTAACACAAATGAGAGCAAAACTGGTAAACCGTACTACTTTGGCTTCTATTGCCAGAGGATTACATTTTGGTCAATTCCTTCTTTTGGGTAAAAGTGGAGAAAACGATAACCTTAGAAATTCTTCCTCAATTTTATGTGATATATACGAATCATTCATTGGATCATTATACCTTGACGGTGGTTTTAAAGCGGCTTATGATTTTACTTATCAAACACTCCTGTCGAAACACAAACGTCTTCTACCGGCCGCTGAAATACAGAATTACAAAGGAAAATTGCTTGAATACTGCCAACAGCGTGGTATGGATATGCCCAAATTCGTAACAACTCACGAAGAAGGTCCCGCACACGGAAAATACTTTGAGATATCTGTTATGGTTGGTAACAATTGGTATGGAACGGGTTCAGGTACAACAAAAAAAGCTGCCAGTCAAAGGGCAGCTCGTCAAGCATTAACAACTTTAGCTGATTCAGATCAAGAACAGCCTCTTAAATTATCTAAATAATTCACTATCTCATTTCTTGTGCTCATTTTCAATATTTTATTTAGATGTCGTTCAGCATCTTTCTGTTCACATGTATTGATATGATCTTTAACTGCACCGATATAACTGGGTGCAACACTCAATCCATCCACTTTCATAGCTGTAAATAAAACCAATGCTCGGTATTCTGATGCCATTTCGCCACAAACATATGCGGGTATACCTGCCTGATGCGTAGCTTCGACAACTTTCTTGATCATTTTGATAATAGCCGGATCATAATGATTATAAACATCTGCAACCCGTTCATTACCTCTGTCAACGGCTAAGGCATATTGCGTAAGATCATTTGTCCCAATTGATATAAAATCAATTTTATCAACAAAATTTTCAATGTTCATAACTGCAGAAGGTGTTTCTATCATCATCCCTATTTTAATAGACTTATCATAGGGAATCTTTTCTTTATCAAGTGTTCGTTTAACATTTTCTATAATTTTCAAGCTTTCCGTCAACTGTTCAACATGCGTGATCATTGGAATTAATATTGATGCTTTCCCAAATGCCGAAGATCTCAGGATAGCTCTTAGTTGAGTTATGAAAACCGCGGGTTCGTCCAAACATATCCTAATCGCCCTATAACCCATAAAGGGGTTTGATTCAAAACGAATATCCTGATCCCAAAGAGCAGACATCTTGTCGCCGCCCAGATCAATAGTTCGGATAACCACTTCTTTATTCTGCATACCTTCAGTAACCTGGCGATACTCATTAAAAAGTTCTTCTTCTTCAGGAAGATGCTGTTTCATAAGATAGAGATATTCAGTTCTATACAGGCCTATGCCGTCGGCGCCATACTTTTTTACATCTGCAATTTCAACAGGAAGACTAATATTTGCACCCAGTTTAAACGCGTAGCCATCCTTTGTGACAGCTTTTTTATCATGAGCAGCCACAAATACTTTATCACGTTTATCTAACTCACTTATCTCACGGGCATATTCATCTAATAATTCCTGACTTGGCTGAACAAATATTTTACCATGATCGGCATCAAGAATACAGGTCTGACCAGATTCGATATGTTGCAGAGCTTCCTTTGCTCCGGTGATCATTGGAACCTTCATCGCCCTTGCCAATATAGCTACATGAGATGTTTTGCCGCCAAATTCAGTAATAAATCCTATTACATTCTCCGAGACAAGCATCATAATATCCGTGGGATTTAGATC
>DAOVOB010000229.1 GCA_030629925.1 Fidelibacterota bacterium | reverse complement strand
TGGATTAAGTGGTAGCGGTAAATCGTCTCTTGCCTTTGATACACTCTATGCCGAAGGGCAACGTCGCTACGTCGAATCGCTTTCATCTTATGCCCGGCAATTCTTGGGCATCATGGAAAAACCAGACATTGATAAGATAGAAGGTTTATCTCCTGCTATTTCCATTGAACAAAAGACCACACATCGTAATCCACGATCAACAGTTGCAACAATAACCGAGATCCATGATTATATGCGTTTGCTTTTTGCTCGTATTGGCAAACCACACTGTTTCATTTGCGGAAAGCCCATTTCCAAAATGACAGTTCAGGAGATCGTCGATAAAGTGTTGACTATACCTGAGGGGTCTAAGATCCAGATATTGGCACCGGCATACCGTCAACGTAAAGGCGAATTTCGTGAATTCTTCAATCAATTGAAAAAAGAAGGCTTTTTAAGAGTTAGAGTTGATGGAAAGGTCCAACAGCTAGCTGATAACAAGCTACCTGAGAGAAATAATAAACACGATATTGATGTTGTTATTGATCGCTTGCTTATCAATGATGAAATTCATCAGCGACTTACCGAAAGTGTAGAATTGGCACTTAAATATGGTAATGGGAATGTTGTTATACATGAATCGGTCAATCTTGAGCATCGATTTAGTGAAAATTTCATATGTACGGATCATCCTGAGGTCAATCTTGAAGAATTAACGCCAAGAATGTTTTCTTTTAATAGCCCTATTGGTGCTTGTCCCGCTTGTAATGGCTTGGGTTACCAAATGGAATTTAGTCCCGATCTGGTCGTACCCGATAAGTCGAAAAGTTTAATAAAAGGTGCACTTGCACCTATTGGTGAACAACCAAAAGGAACTTATTACGGGAATATCTTAAAGGGCTTGGCACAAAAGTATAATTTTAAATTTTCCACACCTTGGTATCAGCTGGATAAAGAAGTTCAGCAAATATTGTTGTATGGTAGCGGGCATGAAAAATTGGTGATCGATTATCAAGGGAAAAATTGGAGTGGTCAGTATACCGGGGGCTGGGAAGGTGTAATTCCCAATTTAAAGCGACGATATCATCAAACGACCTCTGCAATGATGCGAGAAACGATCGAAAAGTATATTTCTCAACAAACGTGCCGTGTTTGCAGTGGCTCTCGACTCAAACGTATATCTACTTCGGTGTTTATTGGTGGTAAAAGTATTGACGATCTGGAACGTATGTCCATTAAGCAAGCCCTGAAATTTATACGGGGTTTAAAACTGACAGATACCGAAGAGATCATTGCAGAACAGATACTCAAAGAAATGAACCAGCGTTTGGGTTTTCTTGAGAATGTGGGATTGGAATATTTGACATTGAATCGTAGTGCGGGTACACTTTCCGGCGGAGAAGCTCAGCGTATACGATTGGCAACACAGATCGGTTCTCAGTTGATGGGTGTGATGTATATTTTGGATGAACCGAGTATCGGGCTTCATCAAAGAGATAATGTAAAATTACTTGAAACCCTAAAAGGCCTGCGAGATCTTGGAAATAGTATTATTGTTATTGAACATGATCAGGAAACCATGGAAGAAGCCGATTGGATCATTGATATAGGTCCCGGAGCAGGTATTCATGGTGGTGAAATTGTTTGCGAAGGAACTCCTCAGGAAATTATGGCTTGCAATAAATCACTGACAGGTCAATATTTATCAGGAAAAATGAGTATACCCGTTCCTGAAAAACGAAGAGAGGGAAATGGAAACTTTCTAAAACTTTTTGGAGCTGAAGGTAATAACTTAAAGAAAGTAGATGTTGAGATCCCTCTTGGAACCATGGTCTGTGTCACCGGGGTCAGTGGCTCGGGTAAGAGTAGTCTTGTTAACGAAACATTAGTGCAAATATTACATCGTGATCTGATGCATGCAAAAGGAACCCCGTTAAAATATGAGCATGTTGAAGGAAAAGATCAGCTGGATAAGATCATTAATATTACTCAATCTGCTATCGGGAGAACTCCTCGATCTAATCCGGCAACATATACCGGTGTTTTTACATATATTCGCGATCTCTTCTCATCTTTACAGGAATCTAAATTACGCGGTTATCAACCCGGGCGTTTCTCTTTCAACGTAAAAGGCGGCCGCTGTGAATCTTGTAGTGGAGATGGTGTAAGAAAAATTGAAATGCACTTTTTATCAGATGTTTATGTGCGTTGTGAAGTTTGTAAAGGTAAGCGGTATAACCGCGAAACGCTGGATATCAAATATAGAGGCAAGAACATTGCCGAAGTATTGGATATGACGGTCGAAGAGGCACTGGCATTCTTTAAAAACCATCCTAAAATAAAGAAAAAATTACAGACCTTATATGATGTTGGTTTGGGCTATATTCATCTTGGACAACAAGCTACTACTTTATCCGGCGGTGAAGCCCAACGGGTAAAACTTGCTACAGAACTAAGTAGAATGGGAACAGGAAAAACTCTTTATGTGCTTGATGAACCGACGACCGGTTTGCATTTTGCGGATGTGCATATGCTACTGGAAGTGCTGAACAAGCTGGTTGATAAAGGAAATACCGTGTTGATCATTGAACATAATATGGATGTGATCAAGAACTCCGATTGGGTTATAGATCTTGGTCCTGAAGGTGGTGACCGCGGCGGTACTGTTATGGTTTCGGGAACACCGGAAATTGTCGCCGAACATAAAAGATCTTATACAGGAGAATACTTAAAGAAGGTCATTAATTGAACAAACATAGAAAATTTGATGTCATTATTGTGGGCGCAGGTGTGAGTGGTACGGCAATTGCCTCCACTTTAGCTCCCTATGATCTATCCCTCTGCGTTCTTGAAAAAACAAATGATATTTCCAATGGTGCATCAAAAGCGAATAGTGGCATTGTTCATGCAGGGTATGACGCAAAGCCCGATACGCTCATGGCTCGCTTTAATG
>DAOVOB010000126.1 GCA_030629925.1 Fidelibacterota bacterium | reverse complement strand
TAACCTTGTTTCTTTGCTTCGAATTCAGCAGTGATCTTATCAAGAATATCGATCATAACCGAATCGGGAACCAATTCCCCTTTATCCATAAAAGCTTTAGCTTGTTTACCCAGATCAGAATCATTTCGGATCTCTCCACGAAGGAGATCTCCGGTTGATAGTTTCACTACATTATATTTTTCTTTTAAGACATCCGCTTGTGTACCTTTTCCTGAGCCGGGACCCCCTAATAAAACTAATCGCATCATAATTCCTCGCTTTTCGTTGATCATGTTCATTTCGATCCTAATTTAACATCTAAGAGGCATATATAAAACAGGAATATATCCAACTGACTCAAATTTCTTAACATTTCAAAATTAGCTTTTGCTTATATAATATGGGAATATATTAGAAATGTTAAGAAATTTGAGTCAGTTGGATTTGCTTTATATTTTGCATTTCCTTTTCATACCATGAGTAAATAGTATTATATTCCCAGGAATTAACGGAATAAAAAATGAAATTTCGAACTCCCTACATCATGGTACTGCTGGCGTTGATACATGTCACTTTTATTCAGGCTCTGCCCGATACACTTTCTGTGATCGGTGTGGGTGATTTGATGTTGGGAACTTCTTTCCCAGATAGCTCAACACTTTCACCGGAACCGGAAAAGCTATTATCCCATGTAAATGATATCATCCGTTCAGCCGATCTATCTGTCGCCAATCTTGAGGGTTGTATGATAGATGAAGGCGGCGAACCGAAGGATTGTTGGGGTAAGACCGATCGTTGTTTCATTTTCCGCATGCCGGAATCATATGTTCATTATATTTTAGATGCGGGTTTTGATGCCATTTCCTTGGCAAATAACCATGCCAGAGATATGGGATATCAGGCTTATCGCAGAAGCATGGAAGTTTGTGATGAAGCCGGCTTACATCATGCGGGCATTTATGATGCTCCTTCTACTATCATCACAAGAAATGGAATTCGTTTCGGTTTTGCCGCTTTTTCACCTCATTGGGCAACCTCTCGTATGCAAGATGATGACAATGTACGAAAGGTTATCTCTGATCTTGAAAAAACCTGCGATATCGTAGTTGTTATGTTTCATGGTGGCGGCGAAGGTAAGGAATATAATCACACATTAAAAATGAACGAAAATTATAACGGTGAGATACGCGGAGATGTTTATCATTTTTCACATACGGCTATTGATGCCGGTGCCGATATTATATTTGGCTCAGGGCCGCATGTAACACGAGCAGTTGAGCTATATAAAGACAGATTTATCGCATACAGTTTAGGTAATTTCTGCACCTATCGGCAATTTAACTTGGATGGTTCAAGAGGATGGGCTCCGATCATGAATGTTTTTACAGATATGGAAGGAAGGTTCCTCTATGCAAAAGCGACTGCGATCAGGCAACCCTATCCGGGGTATCCGCTATTGGACTTACAAAACAGAGCGATCAAAGAATTACAAGAATTAACGACTCAGGATTTTCCTGAGATGGATAGTGTCCTGTTCATTGACGATTCAGGATATATCAACAAACGATAAAAAGGGAGTTTATGGAAGGCGTACTTATTAAAGATCAATTCGGTTTATTGGCGATACTTCTGATCATTCCGGCAGTCATCTATGCCATTAACCATCATACTAACTGGGGTAAACGCTTTTTCGGAATTGTACCTCCCCTGGTCTTTGCTTATTTTATTCCCACTATCCTAACTTCTTTAGGAGTCATTCCGGATAGCAGTCCAATATATACTGAGATCAAAAGATTCGTCCTTCCCGCTTCGCTTTTGCTTTTGACTCTCGCCATAGATATCAAAGGAATTTTGAAACTTGGGAGCAAAGCATTGATCATGTTCCTGACCGGAACTTTGGGTATTGTGATCGGTGGTCCGATCTCTTTATTGATCTTCAAAAATGCACTACCTCCCGAAATTTGGAAGGGTATGGCCGCCTTAGCAGGATCTTGGATCGGTGGCGGCGCAAACTTTATTGCTATCGGCCAATCTGTTGGCACAGCGGAATCAATGCTGGGCGTCATGGTTATTGTTGATGTACTTGCAGCAAATATACTGACAGGTATTCTATTTTTTCTTGCCGGTCGATCGGATAAAATTGATAAAAAATTAGGCGCGGACAATTCAGCAATAATTGAATTGCGCGATAAGGTGATCTCTTTCCAGAAAAAGACTACTCGAGTTACAACCGTAACTGATTATTTTGTTATGCTTGCCCTTGCTTTTGGTGGTTCCTACGCGGCATATCTATTAGGTAATGCCCTTCCCAATATCGGTGATATCATTTCTCATTCAACCTGGAAAGTGATCATTATTACCACCATGGGTGTTGGTTTATCTTTTACTCCTATCAAGAAATATGAAGGTGCCGGCGCATCCAAGCTGGGAACTGTTATGCTCTACCTGTTGATCGGAGTGATCGGAGCTTCAGCAAATTTAAAAGCTGTCATGGAATACCCGGCATTATTCGGTATGGGATTTACCTGGTTGGCAATTCACATACTTATCCTTTTTGTCGTTATGAAACTGATCAAAGCACCTCTATTCTTTATGGCTGTGGGTTCACAAGCCAATGTAGGTGGCGCAGCTTCTGCACCGATCGTTGCATCCGCATTTCATCCGGCACTGGCTTCAGTTGGGGTTATGTTGGGGATAGCAGGTTATGTTTTAGGCACCTATGCAGCTTTACTTTGCGCAAAACTTCTTTTATTAGTATCTTAGTTTAGAGTAACAGATCGATCGTATGAGCATAAATAAATATACATTCATGTTTGGAAAATTCATGACGGATCTTCGCCGTCCCAAGCAGGCATTTCAATTAAGTGAAGACCTGCATAGTCAAACATTGGGTGAATATTATTTCCTTTTTGAAGAAGCCCGAATCGCGGCCGGAGCAGATCAAAAGCTCATTAGCAAATTCGATAAGAATGGGATCCCGATCAATAAAACCTATATTGATGTTCAGGATAAGGAATATGTTTACTTTCCTATCTCGATCGGACAAATGGGACTTTCGGTATTTCATACGTATTTAAAAACAAGAAGCGATGAAGATAAGGCGCGCTTTTTAAAATTTGCCGACTGGTTCATGGAAAATGGCGAGAAAGATGAAAATCTCGGTATCCGCTGGATGACCGATGTATCGCTTCCCGCTTATAAGAATCCGGGGCCTTGGCAATCTGCTTTTTCACAAGCCCGTGGAATATCCATTTTACTACGCGCTTATCAATTAACCGAAAAACAAGCCTATGCTGATCATGCCAAGGAAGCATTAAAATCTTTCCTACTACCGGTAGAGAAAGGTGGTGTGACTTTATATACTGATCAAGGTCCTTTCTATGAAGAGTATACGGCTGACGTACCGACATTGGTATTGAACGGCATGATCTTTGCCCTATGTGGCATTTATGACTTTGTACGTGTTTTCCCCACAGATAAAGAAGCCAAGAAAATATTTGATGATGGTATCACAACACTCGAAGGAATTCTACCGGAATTTGACATGGGATATTGGTCTCGCTACAATCTCTGTAAAGCAGAATGGTATCCTGATATTGATCCTGCAACCATAGGCTATCAGAGATTGCATGCCACTCAACTTGAGCTTTTGTACAAAATTACCCGAAAAGAGATATTTAATACTTATGTCAAACGATTCAGAAAACAAGATACGCTTGTAAATGCCATTCGGATGTACAAAGTTAAATACCACGCACTCAAAAAGATCGGACGATTATAATAAATAACATCTTTTTTGCGTTTTTTATATAAAATACCTATAATAGAAATGTTAAACATAACATGATCTTTTTAACAGGAGGATTTCATGAGAAAAGGTTTAAGCATATTCATAGCAATACTATTGGTAATTATAATTATTGCAGTAGTTGGCATTCTTTCTTTTAACAAACAATACAAAGCACTTCTTGAAGATGTTGACAAGGAATATGCATCGATTGAGAAAATTGACATGATGGAAATCCAGGATGGCGAGTACAGTTATCGCTTTGGAAGAATACCCGTTGTTGTTGATCTGATAGTCATTGTCAAAGATCATGCTATCACATCCATTACTATGAATGAACAATTCTCTGGTCCGGGTTATGAAGCATTGGAAACCATTGATCGTATTCTATTAAAGCAGGAAGTAAAAGTAGATGCCGTCAGCGGAGCAACGACCAGTTCTAAGGTTATTATGATCGCTGCATATAAGGCACTTAAAGAGCGTGACTCCCACCTACGCTAAAGCTATGGTGGGCAGACGTAACGCGTAAATAAACATAATCAAGATTTTTACATGCAGAGCAAATCGTTTTCGATTTGCTCTGCGGTTATATGCACTAATAAACGTAGAGACGCAGCATGCTGCGTCTCTACATATTATTTCGAGTATCAATCGTCGAAAAATGAAATCTCATTTTTCGACAAATTTACTTAATTTAATTCAACCACTTCTTCATATACCGGAATATGTGTAAACCAGCCAAATTTTTCATCAATGAGTTTCTTTAGATTCTTGCTTGATTCAGGTTCACCGTGAACAATGAAAGTTTTGCGAGGTGCTTTTTCAAAATTGCCCAACCAATTTAAGATCTCATTATAGTCCGCATGAGCCGAAAAATCGGAAATGGTTTCAATTGCCGCAGCG
>DAOVOB010000022.1 GCA_030629925.1 Fidelibacterota bacterium | reverse complement strand
GGATCATTATCTCTCTCGACCGCTTAAATTATTATTAATACTTATTATAAGCAGAATTACTGGTAAAAAATAGAGATTTATTATGGCATTATATATTGAAGTAATACTTATTTCCCTGTATTCAAGCGCTTTTCAAGCTGAACCCTGTAATTTTTCAGGTCAATTTTTTTACGAGCCACACCCGTATTAATAGCGGCTTCTGCTACAGCATAGGATTCCCATACAAGCACGCGAGGATCAAAGGGCTTAGGGATCACATAATCCTTACCAAAAGTAAAATGCTCACCATTATACGCTTTTTCAACTGCTTCGATACAGGGTTCTTTTGCCAATCCGGCTAATGCCAGAGTAGCGGCTATTTTCATTTCTTCGTTTATCGTTGAAGCTTGAACATCAAGAGCACCTCTGAATATAAAAGGAAACCCCAAAACATTATTTACTTGGTTTGGGTAATCCGAGCGCCCGGTCCCTGCAATAGCGTCCGGCCGAACTTTTAATATTTCTTCATAATGAATTTCCGGAGTTGGATTTGCCATGGGAAATAATATAGGTTTATCTGCCATAAGCTTGATCATATCAGTTGTCACCAAACCACCCACTGAGAGACCAACGAAAATATCGGCTCCATCAAGCGCTTCTGCCAGTGACACTTTAAGGGTGTCGGAAACGAATTGTCGTTTTACTTCACCAAGTTCGGCATAGCGGGTTTTTGTCAGGACACCTTTTCTGTCGCACATGATAATGTTTTCATGCTTTGCACCAAGAAGTTCATAATGCTTTGCACAGGAAATGGCAGCTGCACCGGCTCCGGAGATCACGATTTTACACTCTGACAGATCTTTTCCCTGTACCTCACAGGCATTAAGCACTGCCGCTCCGGAAATAATGGCCGTCCCATGTTGGTCATCATGAAAAACAGGAATATTCATTTCTTTAATTAGGGTTTCTTCAATATAAAAACATTCGGGAGCTTTAATATCTTCAAGATTAATACCCCCGAAAGTGGGCTCCATCGCTTTAACGATCTTAATGATCTCATCGGGATCTTTCGTATCTAATTCAATGTCGTAAACGTCAACATCCGCAAATCGCTTAAATAGAACTCCCTTCCCTTCCATTACCGGTTTTCCGGCTGCTGCACCAATATCACCTAGTCCAAGAACAGCTGTACCATTAGAAATAACGGCTACAAGATTACCTTTGTTAGTATATTTATAAACATCTTCGGGATGCTTTTCTATTTCAAGGCATGGATCTGCAACACCCGGAGTATAGGCCAAGCTAAGGTCTTCCTGGGTTTCGCATTTTTTGCTCGCTCTTACCGTTAATTTTCCAGGTATGGGTTTGGCGTGATATTCCAAGGCCTGTTCTTTTGTGATCATGATCTCTCCAAGTTGATATTGTTTCCCTCTAACTGCATGAAATTAATAAAATTGATAAATGATAACAAGAATATTGAAAGAATGTTAGTGGGTTTAGGGTATGGGGTGTTAGGGGAACGGATTGCACCTGCGTGATAAAAAAAAGCGGGGAATTGCTATTATGCCATTACGAGAAATTGAAAAACTAATAACCTTCAGTGAACATCGAATCATGAATCATGAACATTCGAAGTTAACTTTGAATTTCGAATGTTCGGTGTTCGATTGTTCTTATGTTCGATATTCAGGGAGTTTACCACCTATAAGTAAATCCCAACGATCCACCCAAGCGATTCAAAAGAAATTCATCCCTTGTCCATGACAGAACAGTTGAAAATAATATATTTTTATTCAGAGCAAGTGATCCGCTTAAAGCAAAAGCTACACTTTGCATCCACTCATTATTAAAAGCATTAAAGTCTGTTCCAACAACATTCATAAGTTGTATATAGGTATCAACATCATCGAAGAAATATCGAACGGTAAATTGATTTTGCCAGTTTAACCCATCATTAATGATCAAACTGGTCTTATCACGTATATAGAAGCGTCCGGGATACATTGCCCATGCAACTGAGGGAATATGAGCCGCAGTTGAGTCATAATGCATCATCCGGTATCCCAAGGCGGGTTCATGACGAGTTCCAACTGCCTGAAATACTTCTGCCGTTACATCGACGACCGGTAAAAACTCCCCACTCAAACCGGCTTGAAGTCGGGTATTCATGTAGGCCTTTTTCCATAATTTATAATATGTATCCAAAACAATAGTATGATCAAAGGTATCGTTTCTTTGATAACGATTGAATTCTGCTGTAAGCAGGATCTTGTCAAAATCATGAGTAATATAAGCCTGAAATTGTTGCCAGTCCGGTCGACTTTGATCCACAAACAAATATTCATATCTAAGACCCGCTGCCCATTTCGTGGTGATTCGAGGTGTGTTGATCAAACTCAATAGTTTTTCAACCACTTCCGGATCAGCATTAAAATCTCCAGCCAATTCGAGGAACGTTCTAGCGGCAGCATATTTTCTGCCCGCGATGGAAACACGAGCCGATAAGATATAGGCATCGGGGTTTTCCATATCCATTTCTATCCAAAGAGTAAGCGTTCTTGCCGCGTCCTCTAACCTTCCGGACCAATAATAGACTGAAGCAAGGGCATAATAAGCATCCAAGTAATTGGGTGTCAACTCTATAACATGAAGCAATTCAGTCTCAGCCAGATCATAGAGTTCCAATCTAGCAAACAATCGACCTCGAAACAGCAGGGCATCGACATCATCGGGAAAACTATTCAATATTTCTTGATAGACCTCTAACGCTTCCTGCGCTGAGCCAGTCTGATAAAGTATCCTCCCCTTTTCATGCAGAGCTTCATAATCCAAAGTAGTTGCACTCAGAATAGTGATCATCATCATCATGATCGTAATTTTTTTCATATCAATACCAATTTTGTTTTTTTCTCATAAAGGACCATGTTCCTTTGATCCTCCACCAGCTATTTAATTGTCTGTATCCGATATTCTCAATAACGGCCACACTCATCAATTTCAATAAATGCGAAAATTTGGGATAACGGTGAAAGCTTAATTCCTCCAGTACTAAAGAAAATAAAGATAGACACATCCCAAGTATAACTGCTACCAACAGGAATGCGATTACATAAGTTAAACTTGCATGTCCGATAAGAATAAGAAAGAAAAAGAATAAATATCCCATGATCTCGATCAGGGGTCCCAACATTTCATAGATGAAATAAAAAGGCATTGCGATCATACCAACTTTCTTGTATTTGGGGCGAAATAACATTCCGATATTGGGTAATATGGAGTCAAGTAAGCCACGTTGCCAGCGATCGCGTTGGCGCCCGAGCGTTCGTAAAGTAGTTGGCCCTTCAGTCCAAGCAACAGGATCGGGTATAAATCGAATTTTATAAGGGATCTTGTTATCACCGCAGTATTTGTGCAAACGAACGATCAACTCCATGTCCTCACCAATGGTTTTATGTTGATAACCGCCTGCCGCGACCACGATAGAATGCCGGAACACACCAAAAGCACCTGAAACAATAAGTGATGCATCAATGATATCCCAAGCAAGACGTCCACCATAGAATGCCCTTAAATACTCCATGACCTGAAAACGAGCGAGAAGATTCTTTGGCAGATCAATCTTGGTAATATGTCCATCCTCAAAAGTACAACCATTGGCCATACGGATAATACCACCCGAAACAATCGTGCGCGTATCTTCGATAAAGGGGATCACAACTCGTGCAATGGAGTCCTGCTCAAGCATAGAATCATTATCAATTGCACAAAATAATGGAGTCTGACAATAATTGATCCCAACATTCAAAGCATCGGCTTTCTTGCCGTTCTCTTTATCTATTAACCAAAGATTGGAATGCAGAGTACTTTGATAGATCTTTTTTACTTCCTTTGTTTCTAAAAATGAAATTTGAGGAAGGAAGGCCGGCTTCATTTGAAAAGCCTCGATCATTTTTTCTAAGGTATCATCTGTGCTACCGTCATTAATAAATAAAACCTTCATATCGGGATACTGTATCTTTAGCTGACTTTCAACTGAGGCGATACAGTTCTCCGATTCATTAAAAGCCGGAGTCAAAAGAGTTACAGGAGGAGCACTTGCCAGCAAAAGTTTATCATTTGGATGGGTTACCTGGAGACGAAGCATGTATTTTTTCAATCCAAGATAAGCTAAAATATTTAAAGTAAAATACCAAATATTCAAAGTGATAAAATAAATGAAAACCACATAATTAAAAATATTGATCACTTTTAAAATATCTTGCAACATTAATACACCATCCGTTTATAAATATCCGCCCACTTAAATTGCTCAATATCCTCAAACGAAATAAAGGGCAATGAATTTTCCATTTGAAGTTTCTTTGCGGCACTAACTGCGACCTGAACTGAAGTATCATTGAAAAAAATATGAATATCCGCGACTGAAATAACTGATGATAGCGATACATAAGCATCTACCGCGGCTATTCTTACCTGTGGGTGCGGATGAGATAGAAAAGGTTTAACAATATTTACTTTACTATTATCGCCCATTTCCTCCATATATTTGAGACTAGATGCCAACACCATAGGATGTTTGTTGCTTCTTAGGATCTTTTCAAAAATATCCAAACAACCTGAATAATGCATACGACGAATAGTTTCTATAGCAACCACCTGCTCATAAGGATGGTCTTGTCTCTCCAAAATAAGCATCCTCAGTATCGGCACAATATCTTCACCCATTTCGACAAGTATATTACTGATGTAAACGGGGCTAATATACTTGAAAATAAAAAGCATCTTGATCAGGCGTTCTTTTACACGAAAATTATCAATTGTTCTCATTTCTCTAATCATCGTCAGCGACAATTCAATATCTCTGGGATTGAAACGAAGATAACGATATTGATCTTTCGGATGAAACAAACCAAGCAAGTGTACACCGTATAATTGTTTTCTGCGATTTCGGCTTTGTATTAAATGATGCAGTTTTTTATGAGACAGCCTGCCCAATATCAATAATCGTTCTTTCTCTTTTCCCTTAAGCATATCAACATACAATTCAAGATGTAAAAGATACTCAATACTATTTTGCCACTTCAGCTTATTAAAACCCTCTTCAGCACTTATTAAGCCATCCATTACTTCCAGAATTACGGGATCCCATTTTTTAGAACGCCATTTATTTCGTTTATTTTTATATAGGGTTGAAAATCGCAGATATATTGTTACAATGAATAAGGACACAGTTATCAGAAAAAATATGGAGATCATCAGGATAAGTATGATGAGAATAACTTCGTCACGGCTTCCCTGCATAAATTTTGATATAAATGTTGAAATGGCTTCAAACAATATTTTATCCCGTTAATCGTTTCATTCGGGCAGACAGTTCAACCATTGAAAGAGGTTTCATCAAATAATCCTGCGCACCGGCCTGAAAAGCGTTTGCGATCTCATCCTCAAAACCATAACGACTTAACAGCAAAATAGGTTTATCACTGAGTTCAGGTTCTTGATTGATCTTGCGGACCATATTAATTCCTCCCCCGGGTACCATAGAATCAATAAGAATAGCGGCTATATCTTCTTTAGAAGGATAAGAAAGAATATCTGATGCACGCTGAAATATAGTGGGATTATAACCATCCTTTTTTAGACGATGTTTGATCACATTGACTGCAACGGGATCCGGATCAGCTATCAGGACATGTCGTTTCATGGAAACACTTTCGTCATAGAATTGGACAGGATCAGCATTGGGGTTTTTAGAGATTTGAACTAACTGGTTACTTAATTCTTCAAGTATCTCATATAGATTTTTATTAACTGTAATAGGTGTTAGGACGGCTCGTAATCCAGGTGTTTGCTGCAATTTGGTAATTTCCCTGAAATTTTCCAGGAATTCTCGTCTAAGAATATCTAAAGATTCTTTAATCGCTTCTTCGGATTTGTCCATCATGGCAAAAACAATAGCTTTCTGGGTCCAAAATGTTGCTTGAAGTTCAGCGGTACACATCTTTCTCATCAGTATTGAAATGGAAGCCATAATCTTATTTCCGGTCTCCAATCCATAATCACGAATTACAAAATCAATTCCCGCAGGCGCGATCAACCCAACAATACCTTTCTCACCGGCATCGCGCATCTTGATTTGATCATTAATAAAATACTGCTCAAATTCAGCGCGTGAGAAAAATGCAGTATTCTTATCTCTTCCATTATTTGCAAGCAATTGAAAATGTCTTAATAATTCTTCTCTTATCGTATTTTGGAATGATTCTTTGTTGTAGGGCATTTCAATATAGGCATCGGCACCGTAGGAATAGAAATCAAGTTTAACATGATTAGCCGGCAGATCACATACAATAATGATCGGTGTACTGTTCATCTTTTCATTTTTTTTCAGGTCACTGATAAAACTTCGGCCATTACCATCTGCAAAAAAAGGATTCATAATTACCATATCAAAGCTGTGTTCTCCAATATAGATATTTGCTTCTTTTATCGTTGTTGCAATATGATAATGATCAAAAAAGGCATGAACATCCCGATAAATCTCTTCTGCGTGATGATGATGTTGCTCGATGATCAGTAAACTTGCTTTCATAGCTTTCCAGACTAAATGTAAGCGTTTCCACATATACTATAATGTTTAATATAATATACAGAGGGTATTTTGAAAAATAATACAAAAATTTTAATTTTCGCTGACAATCTTCCAATAACTATTTTCTTCTTTCTATTAACGATTTTGAATGATTTTCTTGTTTTTTTTCACTACATTTTTTGTGTTTTTTAAGGAGATATTCGGTGCGGGAATTAAAGCAACATCCGGTCTTGGCAGTTAAAGAAAAAAAACATGTGGTTTTTCGCTATAATGATCAAAGTTATCAGGGCGTTGAAGGAGAACCTGTTTCGTCTGCTTTGATAGCAAATGGAATACAGATCTTCTCTTTACATCACAAAAATGATGCAGCTCAGGGCATTTTCTGTGCCAATGGGCAATGCTCCCACTGTACAGTCCTTATCAATGGCTTTCCTGTAAAATCTTGCATTACTCCTCTTGAGGAAGACATGGATATCCGTAGGCTAGAAGGTCTTCCGGAACTCCCTAACTCTGATGAAGCTCTTGTCGAAAGCCATGATATTCAACATCAATGTGATGTATTGGTCATCGGTGGCGGTCCTTCGGGCTTAACTGCGGCCCTTGAACTTGCCGATGCAGGTTTTACAGTTATCATTGCTGATGATAAAGCCCATCTCGGTGGCAAACTCCTTTTGCAAACTCATAAATTCTTCGGCTCTAAAGCCGATTGCTATGCCGGAACCCGTGGTCATGAGATCGCCATTATACTAGAAGAACAAGTAAGAGCTCATGAAAATATTACGGTGATGATCGATACCATGGTAGCCGGTATATACAAAGATAGCAAAGCCGGACTATTCGTCAAGAATAAGAATTACGAGATCGTATCTTTTAAAGGACTCATTATATCGGCCGGTGCACGTGAACGCTCACTGGTTTTTCCCGGCAACCACTTACCGGGTGTCTACGGGGCGGGAGCTTTTCAAACTTTAGTAAATCGAGATTTAATCCGTTCATCGGATGAAATATTCATTGTCGGTAGTGGGAATGTGGGACTAATCGCTGCCTATCACGCTTTGCAAGCAGGCATAGCCGTGAAAGGCATTTGTGATATCCTACCCGAACCCGGCGGCTATAAAGTCCACGCTGATAAGATAAAACGTATGGGCGTCCCGCTTTATATGAAACATACGATTTTGCATGCTGAGGGTATAGATAAGATCAATAAAGTTACAATTGCTGAAGTTGATGAAGAGTGGCATCCCATTTTATCCACAGCTAAAACCTTTGAGGTAGATACGCTCTTGGTAGCAGTCGGACTGGCATCCATTGATGCTTTCTATGATATGGCGAATGCCTTTGGTTTCCCGGTTGTAAAAACCGGAGATGCCGATGAGATCGCCGAAGCCTCTTCTGCCATGTTTGGCGGTCGTATTGCCGGACTTGCCCTGGCAAAGAAACTGGGGAAAGCCATAGAAATCGATGAGAGTTTTTATGAAAAAGCCGAGATACTAAAAAGTCATCCCGGTGAAATCTATCCCAAGAAAACGATCACACTGACTGAACGATTTCAGCCTATCATACATTGCGTACAGGAGATCCCCTGTAATCCCTGTGAAACCATCTGCCCCGTTCATGCCATTTCCCTGCATCCGCGTAAGGGCAATATCATGGATATTCCGGAATATACCGGAGGCTGTACCGGATGTATGATGTGTGTGACAATTTGTCCCGGACTGGCTATCAGTCTTGCGAAAAAGATCGATGATGATCACGCAGAAGTCGTGCTCCCATACGAATTTCTTGTTGATTTCGAAGTGGGGGATGAACTACCTTTAACCGATATGGATGGGGTTTTTCTTGAGAACGGAAAAGTCAAAAAGATCCGTTTTGATAAAAAAACGCTGACGACCCTTCTTACTTTGCAGGTTAGTCTTAAATACGCTCAGGATATCGCGGGAATTCGTGTTCAAAAAGAATCTGTAGTTTCTTCACTTCCTGAAGCATCATATTCCTATTTACCCGATGAAGCCATTGTCTGCAGTTGTGAAATGGTAAATATCAAAGAAGTCAAAGAATACATTATTGAACATGATGTCCGCGACATCAATCAATTAAAAAATATCCGCGTTGGTATGGGTTCATGCGGCGGTAAAAATTGTTCATTGTTATTGCCAAGAATATTTAAAGAATTGAATGTCCCTTTAGAAGAAGTCGCGTCATCCACAAACAGACCTCTATCGGTTGAGATCCCGATGTCCAGCCTGATCAATGAATCAAAAAGCAGTGGGAGAGACAAATGAAGACCTATGATATTCTGATCATCGGTGCCGGTTCTGTCGGACTCCCCACCGCTTATTATTTTGCCAATAAAGGTGTCTCTGTTGCCGTGATCGAAAAAGAAGCTTCTGTCGGTCGCGGACAAAATAAAGCCGCTATCGGAGGCATTCGTGCAACCCATTCCGATCCTGCAAAAATCGCTATATGCCAGGAAAGTATTCAACAAGTCTCAAACATGGAAAAAGATCATGGCTACGACGTAAATTGGAAACAAGGTGGCTATCTCTATCCCGTTTATATAGAAAAAGATGAAAAAGTTCTGAAGTCACTTTTAGAAGTTCAAAAACGATTTAAGTTAAATATTGACTGGTTAAGCCCAGAGAATATTTCAACTTTAGTATCAGGTATAAACATGTATGATCTACGTGGTGGAACCTTTTCACCTGAGGATGGATCTGCCTCTCCCATGATGCTAGCGGACGCTTACTATCAATTGGCAAAAAAAGCCGGAGCCGATTTCTTTTTTAATGAAAAGGTCACATCAATAAAAACTAAAAATGGACAGATCACGGAAGTCCATACTTCTGTCGAATGTTATTCTGCCGGACTAGTCATTAATTGCGCAGGTGCCTTTGGTAGAAATATCGGTTTATTGACAGGCCAGGATTTTCCGGTCTATCCCGATTCTCATGAAGCGGGAATAACTCAACCGGTGAAACATCTTTTCGACCCCATGATCGTCGATATTCGCCCGGCCGATACCTCGAAAAATTATTACTTCTACCAAAATATTGAAGGACAGGTCGTTTTTTGTATTACGCCCCTGCCCGTTAGATCTGGTTTGGATTGCGACAATACCTCGGAATTCCTGCCTCAGGTCGTTAAGCGCATGATCGATATTTATCCGCGTCTGCGAGATCTTCGCGTACGCCGAACCTGGCGAGGACTTTACCCCATGACACCGGATGGTTTCCCGCTCATTGGGATCAATCAGGATATTGAGAACAATCTTCTTGCCATTGGTATGTGTGGACAAGGCTTCATGCTGGGACCGGGCTTAGGCAAGATCCTTGCCGAAACTTTTGTGGACGGAAGTAAAAAACACGATTTTATCTTTAAGCAATTGAGTCCGTATCGGAGTTTTGATACGGAAGAGATGTTAAAATAATTGACAATTGACAAAGGACAGTTGACAATTAAAGAATCAAGAGACAAGATCCAAGAATCAAGTATTTCAATCATTAATTACTTATTTCCCATTCCAAAATTATTTTAGAACAAGGAACAACGATTTTTGAACTTTAAAGTAAATATTTACTTCGAAAATCGCATATCGGCATTCCTTGTTCATTATTCAATCTAAATTATTAATTAAATTCCAATTTTTACTTTGAGGTTATTTACATCTAATAAATTTGCAGGAAACGATTCCACCAACCTTAGTTATTTGCCAGTCTCAGTTTAACCGCTCCCTACATTCACGTCTTACATCTCACGCCTGCCGGCCGTAGCCTTCTTGTCATCCGTAGCTTTAGCGAAGGATGAGGCGTAGAAGGGTTTTACGTTTCACGTTTTACGTTTCACGTTTTACATCTTACGTCTCACGCCTGCCCTCCGTAGCTTCAGCGAAGGGGGGTCTTACGCATTCAACACATACTTCATCACTGCCCACCAATGAACAAAACTTCCTGTCATAACCATCAGATG
>DAOVOB010000252.1 GCA_030629925.1 Fidelibacterota bacterium | reverse complement strand
TTATGCCTATAAAAATAATTATGGTTCGATCGTCATGCAATCCGGTGAATTGGAAAGCAAGAAATTCACATCACGTATAACAAGTTTACTTAAAAGGATTTCAGAATTCTCTGAAGGGAAACTCAGAGTAACACTTTCATGCGGTGAACAAAGCCTTGAAATCTATAAAGAATGGTTTAAAGCCGGAGCAGACCGCTACCTGCTGAGAATTGAAGCGTCCAATAAAGAGCTGTATAATAAACTACATCCGAATGATGAGCTTCATTCCTATGACAGACGACGACAGGCACTAAAAGATCTACGTAAAGCAAATTTTCAGGTTGGCACGGGAGTCATGATCGGCTTACCATTTCAAACATATGAAGATCTGGCAAATGATCTTCTTTGGATGCAGAGCATAGATATTGATATGGTGGGAATGGGGCCTTATCTTGAACACAAAGATACTCCATTATATCAATTTATAAATGAATTACTTCCCAAGGAAGAAAGATTTGATCTTTCACTCAAGATGATCGCACTTCTGCGCATTATAATGAAAGACATCAATATTGCTGCCTCAACGGCTATGCAATCTATAGACCTCCAGGGCAGAGAAAAGGCCATAGAGATCGGTGCTAATGTGTTTATGCCGAATATTACCCCTTGTTTAGTGCGTGGTGATTACAAATTATATGAAGATAAACCCTGTACCGATGAAAACCCGGAAGACTGTAAACGTTGTGTTGAACAGCGCATAGCCTCTGTAAGTAACGAGGTGGCATACGGCGAACAAGGTGATTCGTTACATTATGTAAGACGCCTGCCGGCCGAAGCCTCGGCGCAGGCTGGTAAAACGTAAGACGTAAGACGTAAGAGGTAAGTGGTGAGTGGTAAGGGGTAAGAGGTGAGTGGTAAGGGGTAAGAGGTAAGAGGTAAGAGGTGAGTGGTAAGACGTAAGAGGTAAGGGGTGAGTGGTCTGAACTTTAAACAGTAAATATTGAAGATTAATATTTTCTATGCTAGGAAGAAGTATGCCCCTTTGTGATATAATTTTGAAGTATTTTTATAATTATAATTAACTTTTCTTCTATTCATGTGTCAAAACTATGACGGAAAATAATATTAATTCTGGAGTATTTATGAAACGTAGTATTAATTCTATTTTATTATTCTTGATCTTAGTCTTAACCTTGATCTTAAGTGGATGTGCAAGTCTACCCATCATAGAAAGTCAACCCGCAGGGGAAGATCCTTATAATGGACGTTATTCTTTTGATGTGGAAAGTAATATTGCTTATAGTATCAAGCATGATGAAGAAAATCTCTATTTAAAATTGAAAACCGATGATAAAATGACTATACGCAAGATCATGATGCATGGTCTTTATGTTTATTTAGATCCTAAAGGAGCTAAGAGTAAGGATATCTTTTTCAATTACCCCTTAACTGCTAAATTTGATCCTTCACAAATGAAAAATATGAAAGCAGGAATGGGTATCGGATCAAAACAGGAGTTCAATGTAGAATACTTTTTGGATAGGCTATCGATGGAAGCTGTGTTTTCGGATCATGAATTAGCTGAAAAAATGCCGGTATTTTCCTCAAAAACAGATATTCACGTTGAACTTTTATCGGAAGGTCCCCATATTTTAGTCTATAATTTAAGAATTCCATTCGATCGTATTAGTAAAAATGGGTTATCCGACATATCGGAACTTTCTCTTGGATTGATGACAGGGAAGGTGGAGACGCCGCAAATGGGTGGCGGCGGACATTCCGGTGGCGGCATGCAAGGCGGTGGAATGAAAAGTGGAGGCGGTCGCCCAAATGGTAGTGATATGGCCGATAGCAGTGACAGAGAAAGCATGATGGAACAACTTTCCATTTGGTTCAAAGTTGATCTTACTCCGGGTGACGAGTAATAGACGATATAAAATATTCTTTTAAATTTATGCTAAACATCGTATGATATTGCATAATACGAACGGGTACTACTATGAGAATAGGTAAAATGTTATTGCATTTCGGGATGGTATTCCTGATCACATTCCTGGTAACGGCTGTTGTGACTGCTTTATATGGGCAAATTGTTCATGGAGCATGTGGTTTGAACTGGGAAAGCGCCATAATTAACGGTTTTATTTTCGGAATTATACTGACCTGGATGGAAGCCAGACGTATAGATCGAGACGAAGACGAAGCTGATAATCCTTACGATTAAATCCAAATAAAATATTGATATAAAGAAGAAAGGGGCAAAAACTTCCCCCTTCTTTCAGCCTATAAGGCTTTTATTATTGTTGATCAAGTCAAAAAATCATCTTATGGAAATAATGATAACTTTTTTATAAGTTACTGTTTTTCACCTAAGAATGATTTGATCATATCAATTACGTGATCTTCATCAACGATATCGTAATAGATATAGGTACCCTTGCGTTTCTTGGAAACGATGCCTGCATAACGGATTTTTGTCAGATGCTGTGAGACTGTAGCAGTCGGCACATCAATACAGGTTTCGAGGCTATTTACATTTGTCGGGCCATTCTTGATCAATCCACGCAAGATCGCTAAACGGATAGGATG
>DAOVOB010000109.1 GCA_030629925.1 Fidelibacterota bacterium | reverse complement strand
ACCTTATCTGTTTTCATGGGTTCCGAATTCCACGAGATCCAGGATACGCTCCAGGTCCTCTGTGGAATAGTATGTGACCTCTATGGTACCACCGGGTTTACGGTGTTTAATTCTAACTTTTGTGCCCAATGACTGCTGCAGCGTACTTTCAAGTTTCAATACAGCGGGATCCTTTTTAACGAAAGCGGGAGATTTGCTTGCTTTAAAACCTTCATCAATGCTTTTTCGGGTCAGTTTTTCCGCATCGCGGACACTTAAACCTTTATTTATAACTTGCTGCCAGACCCGGATCATTGCCGGAGCATTGCCTGCTGCAAGAATAGCACGAGCATGGCCTGAACTTATCTTATTTTGGATCAGACTTTCTCTGATCTCCTGAGGAAGTTTTAGTAAGCGCAAGCTATTTGCAATGGTACTGCGTTTTTTACCAATACGTTCAGAAACGGTTTCCTGAGATAAACCATAGCGTTCTATAAGCGCCCGATATGCCATAGCTTCTTCAATAGGATTTAGATTTTCGCGTTGAACATTTTCGATCAAGGCCAATTCCATCAATTCTTCATCGCTTTCCACAGTACGAAAATATGTAGGAATGGTCTCCATACCAAGTTGCTTGCAAGCACGTAAACGGCGCTCACCGGCGACCAAAATATAATCACTCCCCTGTTCGGTCACAGTTACCGGAGTGATCAGACCGCTTTCTCGAATGGATTGAGCAAGTTCTTTTAGTTCTTCAGGAGCAAAATCCCGTCTTGGCTGATAAGGATTAGGTTTGATATCATGGATACTGATCTCTTTGACCGGACTATCCTGAGCTTCCCTATCTTCTGTTTGGAAAGTTGGGATAAGAATATCTAATCCACGACCAAGTGATTTATTTTTTACCATTAATAAACTCCTCGGCCAATTTCATATAGTTCATGGCACCCGATGAATGTATGTCAAATGAAATAATTGGCTGTCCGTAACTCGGTGCTTCGCCAAGGCGTACATTACGGGAAATAATGGTTTTATATACTTTGTCACCAAAATACTTACGGACTTCTTCCTCTACCATTTTGCTAAGATTTAGGCGGGAATCGTACATGGTAAGAATAATGCCTTCAAGATCTAGCTGAGGATTCAGGTTTTTCTGAATAAGACGAATAGTATTTAACAATTGAGTCAAACCTTCCAATGCAAAATACTCGCATTGAATGGGGATCAGAACGGAATCACCGGCTGTAAAGCTATTTACAGTCAAGAGGTTTAGTGAGGGTGGACAATCTATAAAAATAAAATCGTATTCTTTTCTAGCATTTTTAATCACTTTGCGCAAGCGAGTTTCACGGGACATCATATTGACCATTTCAATTTCTGCCCCAACAAGATCCTGACTGGCGGGAAGAATATCAAGGTACTCTAAAAAGGTTTTATGAATAGCTTCTTTATACGGGATCCTCTCAAGCAAGACATCATAGATGGTTTTATCAATATTTGCAATATCCAAACCTAAACCTGAGGAAGCATTTGCCTGAGGATCAATATCAATAATAAGAATTCTTTTTTCCATCACAGCCAGTGATGAAGCCAGGTTAATGGCAGTCGTGGTCTTACCCACTCCCCCCTTTTGATTTGCTATAACGACTATTTTTCCCATATTTCCATTCTTTTATGCATCGTGAAATATAAACGAAATTGCATTATCATACAATACAATTCCAAATATCACGCATCGATCTTGATAAAATGATACGCCGGCTCTTCATAAGGGTGTGCTTGCAAAAGCGCTTCCTTTACGGCTTGTAAATTCTCTTCCTCAATAATACATTCGACCTTGATCTCTGTAATCTTCGTATCTTCATTTTGCCTGCCGATGTATGGATTACTGTTTTCCAGGGGGCGAAATCGCCCGTTCCCCGAAGTGGTCCATGCACAGCGGTCATAATCCTTATACTTCCCGGCACCGGCTGCGAAAATGGCTTCCAGAACCGATTCGAGATCCTCTTCAGGAACATAGAAAGACAATAAGTAGCGTTTGTTAGACATGAATTGCTTCTCCAAGAGCGTTTTCTGCCGTTTCCATGATCAATTCGGAGAGGGTTGGATGTGCATGAATGGTTTCAGCCAATTCATATACTGACATTCCCTGTGTAACTGCCAGAGTCAATTCCGCAATTAACTCAGTAGCTTCAGCACCAATGCAATGAGCTCCGAGAATTTTTTTCGTTTTAGCATCTATGACAAATTTCATAAATCCATCAATATGGCCACTGGCAACCGCTTTCCCAATAGCCCGATAATGTACTTTTGATACTTCATAATCCATATCAGCTTCAAGGACATCTTGTTCGCGCAATCCCACGGAAGCGACTTGAGGTTCACAATAAGTACACCCCGGGATGAATTTCTTATTTAGAGCATTAACTTCTTTACCTTGAATATGATCGATAGCGATCAAAGCTTCTTTGCTTGCTTTATGAGCCAAACATGGGGCACCTGTCACATCACCTATAGCATAAACATCCTTTATGTTTGTTTCCAGATTTTCATTTACCAAAATAGTGCCTTTTTCGGTCTTAATACCTGTTGTCTCGAGACCAATATCCTCTGAATTGGGCATTACACCTACAGCAGAAAGTAGCATATCAACTTTTAATTCGCTCTCCCCTTTGGGTCCTTCCAGACTCAGTGTAATACCTTCGTTGCCCTTTTCCATTTTCATGACTTTGGTCGAGATAAGGGCTTTGATCTTTTGTTTTTTGAATTGTTTGTGCAATTCCTTAGATATCTCGGCATCTTCATTAGGCAAAAGTGAATCAAGCGCTTCTATGACGGTAACATCGACTCCCAAATGTTTGTAAATATATGCAAATTCAATACCTATTGCACCCGCCCCCATCACCGCCATGGAACCGGGGAGCTTATCCATTTCCAGCGCTTCGCGACTGCTGATCACATCTTTGCCATCAATCGGTATATGTGGTAATGCTTTTGATCTGGCGCCGGTGGCTATAATAATATGTGTCGCTTTAATCATTTCACGACTTTGGTCATTTTTCTCTATAATTATTTGTGAGTTTCCATCAAGCCGGGCATAGCCTTCAATAACGGTAACTCCATGCTTTTTAAGTAAAAATGCAACGCCCTTAGTTAAGCGATCGGCCACCGCTCGCGAACGTGCAACGATCTTGGGCATATTTACTCTAAAGCTATCTACCTCTATTCCCAGTTCCTCGGCGGAACTAATATCACGCAGAGCGTTAACAGAACGAATAATTGCCTTGGTGGGAATACAGCCCCAATTAAGACATATACCCCCAATGTGTTCCTTTTCAATTATGACCGTATTTAAACCACGCTGAGCTCCGCGAATAGCAGCAACATAACCGCCCGGACCGGATCCGATAACGGCAAGATCAAATTTATTCATCGTGTAATTAACTCCTTATTTCAGAACTGTCATCTTTCTACTAAGCGATATGACTTTTGTATGTAGTGTGTAAAGATATATACCTGAAGCCATACTTGATGCATCCAGTAACATATTATGAGTTCCAGCCTCCAGGTGTCCGGAAAATACCTGTTTCACTCGTCGACCGTTCAGATCGTGTATATCAAAAATAACGTTTTCACTCTGTTCAAGAGTAAAATGTATCGTTGTCAAAGGATTAAAGGGATTGGGATAATTTTGTTCCAGACTTAGACTATATGGAATAAATATATCCTCTGAAACTGCAGTAGAAAAGGAGGCTCTTTGCACACAATTCAAGCCCATATCTGTTAATATGAACTCATAATTTGCGCCATCATTGTTAACGATCGCCCCTGAAGGTTGCATAGTCATAACTTGATTTTGGAGATAAGATTCAGGTACAGAAGGAGTTACTTCTTTTGCGACAGCATCACCGCTGATAACATCATACCAGGGTGCACCAAACATATATAGTATTTCATCGGTATCGACATCAATGGCGATCCACCGGGCAGCATGCGAAGAGGCAGGAGCATTTCCGGTATTCACACTGATCATTGCTTTATTGTGATTGCCAAACAGCAAAATACCTTCTTCCTTATCGATCCAATCCAGTGATGTTGCCCATGCAACATAAGTAATAATATTTGTATCTGTCTCTTCAGAATAATTTCCGATGGTATCAACGATTGTAAAAGGCTGAGTTGCGGGATCAGATGATTCATACACAAAGATACCCTGACCATTGCTATGCGTCGCGGAAAACAGTTGTGTAATACCAGTGGCTTTCGTTCTTACTTGTATGGCATTTTGCAAAGTAGGTGTCAGAGCAATACCGGCTGCAAGAAAATTCAGATCTTGATCAAGCACATTTAATTGTTCATACTGAGGATAGGGTGCAAAATAGATATAACTGCAATCCTGTACTGCAGAAACATGCGTTCTGAGTGGTTTGCCCACTTCAAGAGGATCCCATTTTGCAATAGCTGAACCATCTCTGTAATCTATTTTATAAAGTGTGGCTCTTGCGGTGTATAGAATATTACCAAACGCATCAATAGAAATACCACGACAGTAGCCATTACGATCATTTTCCGTATAGAGTGTATCCTTGCTTCCATCTCCAAATTCCAGTAATTCGATCGGGGAAAATGAAGCCTCAGTACTATCCGGCAAAAAACATCTGATGCCGGTTAAATGGATAGTATCACCGGGAGATTTCACGATCTCGTTACTGAATCCGGAATTAAACCCGAACCAATATTTACCATCCGGATCAATGACCATACCGTATGGTTGACTCTGATTACCTTCATCATTCCGATAGTAATCCAAGCTGTTAACCCTTATTGAATCGTCACCTCCAAAATTGAATAGTAAATCTTGAAAATAATATCCGGGAATACCTGCAAACAAGGGAGAAAGTGTAAGAACTATCGCTAGCAACCCCATCATAGCTAATCTTGAATATTTTCTTCTAATTATTGGTTTCATGGTATCTCATTTGATATAATTATTTCTTTTCGAAGATACTATGTTTTTGGGAAACGGGCAAACAAAAGTACAAAGGCAAAGGTAAAAAGGCAAAAGTAAGAAATATAGTAGAGACAAGGCATTGCCTTGTCTGGCCTTAACAGTTTTGGATTATGAATTATGAGTGGAGAAGAGTCGATGGTTGATGGTTGAAAGTCGAGGGTCGATGGTT
>DAOVOB010000124.1 GCA_030629925.1 Fidelibacterota bacterium | reverse complement strand
CTTAACTTTTGCGAGCCACACTTTAACTTTATTATAGACGGCTTCAGCCGTAAATCCAAATTTTTCAGCTAAAATCTCATAGGGTGCTGAAGACCCATAATGGTCAATTCCCAAATACAGAACCGGATTAGAACTTACATTTCCCCAGCCGAATGTGCGACCGGCTTCAACAGTGATCACGCTTGTGCTTCCCGGAGGAATAACACTATCGCGATATGATTGTTCCTGCTTTAAAAAAGTTTCATAAGAAGGTACCGAAACAACGCGGATATCATGTCCCTCTGCTGTTAATTTTTCAGCTGCTTCCGTGCATAAGGCAAGTTCTGATCCCGAAGCACATATCACTGCTTCAGGTTTCATTTTTGAGTCTTTGATAACGTAGGCACCCTTATCAAAATCCGTGATAGCACAATGGTCATTCTCGTGCAATTCGGGTAAGTTCTGACGGGTTAGGATCAATGCGGTCGGACCATCTTGATATTCCAGTGCCAACAACCATGCTTCTGCTGTTTCCTTTTCATCTGCAGGTCGTATGACCTGAAGGCCCGGGATAAGACGCAAGGACATGATCTGCTCAATGGGTTGATGAGTGGGACCATCTTCGCCAACAAATATACTATCATGAGTAAAGACATAGATAACTTGATTTTTCATCAAAGCAGACATGCGGATCGCGGATCGCATATAATCTGAAAACACCAAAAAGGTTCCTGCATAAGGTATAAAACCATTTCCATACAGGGCCATTCCATTCATGACCGCCCCCATAGCAAACTCACGAATACCATAATGGATATTTCTTCCCGAAAAATCATCCCTGGAGATTGATCCCGCACTCTTAAGCGTAGTCTTATCTGATGCGCTAAGATCGGCAGAACCGCCAACAAGTCCTGAGACATTCCTTGCGATTTCTTGTAAGATATTTCCGGAATGTGCGCGCGTTGAATTAGCTTTTCCGCTTAAACTTTTTAATATTGTTTTTCTAAGATCTTGTGGTAAAGTCTTTGATACCTGAGCTTCGAATTTCATATAAGCATCCGGAGACGTGGTTTTCCACTTTTCAAGATCAGATTGCCAATTCTTGTAACCTGCTTTCTGAGTTTCTTGATATGCTTGAAATTCTTTTATTACTTCTACAGGGATATAAAATGATTCATTTTCCGGAAAGTTGAGTGCCTTTTTCGTTAATCTAAGTTCATCCTCTCCGAGAGGCGCACCGTGAGCCGCACTTGTATCTTGTTTGTTCGGACTACCAAAACCTATGTGAGTTTTAGCGATAATTAATGATGGTTTTTCTGATTCCGCCTGTGCAATTTTAATTGCTTCGGCAATTTGTTCGTGATCATGACCGTCAATTTCCTGTACGTGCCAATGATAAGCATTAAAACGCATTGCAACATCTTCAGTAAAAGTTAGGTCTGTAGATCCGTCAATAGTAATTCGATTACTATCGTAAAAGCAGATCAATTTGCCCAAACCAAGATGTCCGGCAAAAGATGAAGCTTCGTGACTGATACCTTCCATCATATCGCCGTCACCACAAAAACAATAAGTATAATTTTTACCAAAAATATCACAGTTTTCGTCATTCCATTGAGCCGCTGTCATACGTGCCGCTAGTGCAAGCCCAACAGCATTTGTCAGCCCCTGCCCCAATGGTCCTGTTGTGGTTTCAACACCCGGCAGATGGTTCTCTGGGTGTCCCGGAGTTTTTGAACCCCATTGACGAAAGTTTTTAAGATTTTCTAAAGAAATATCATATCCCGACAGATGCAACACTGCATAGAGTAGTGAAGAACCGTGGCCACCGGACATAACAAAGCGATCACGTCCCGGCCATTCGGGGTCTTGGGGATTATATTTTAGGAATTTAGTCCAAAGCACGCTTGCACAATCGGCCATTCCCATTGGTAAGCCCGGGTGTCCGGAGTTCGCTTTTTGCACCATATCCGCAGCTAAAAGGCGTATTGTATCTGCATTCATTTTTGACATATTTTCTCCAACATTCATGAGGGATAATTTAAGAGGAATTACCTTGGTATAAAACCCTTTTATCGTAATATCTGTTAAAACAAATAACTTGTTATAATTTTTTCGGTTTTTTACATTTACAGGGGAAGTCATTTTGATAAATATTAAAAAATACATCGTTGCTTTTATTTTATTTTTATTGACACACACTCTTTTGTGGACCACACCACTCGCAGTAGAATTCATAGGTATTGAAGCGTCTATTCAAGATCTCAAGGTCGTGCTTACATGGTCCACTGCTACAGAAACCGCGAATCTGGGTTTTATTCTTGAACGAAAAACTGATTCACTGGCATCTTGGGAATCTCATGCCAATTACTTGAATAACGATGCATTAGTGGGACAGGGCACCGTGTCCACGCAAAGCAATTACACTTATACCGATTCGCTTGTCACTAATGGTGAAACTTATTTCTATCGTATTTCAGGTATAGATTATGCCAATAATATTGGTTTACTTGACAGTCTTTCAATTTTTGTGGGGGAAGTTGGAATTAAACCAATGGTTCCAAGCGATTTTATATTGACAGCATATCCAAATCCGTTTAATTCAAGAATAGCAATCAGCTATCAACTGTCAGCCTCCAGCCAGATTGAAATGAATATTTATAATACTCGGGGATTATTGGTTGAGCAATTATTTGAAGGTTGGGTTGATGAGGGCAAATATGGTCTGATCTGGGATGCATCAGGAATGTCTTCAGGTGTATATATTGTTAAGATGGAAGCGGGTGAATTTTTTCATTCACATAAGATCGTTCTCATGAAATAAAGCTTCTCACCAACGCGCAAAGAAGCTAATACACAAGATTATTAATGTTTTAATTTTGAGATAAAATATAGACATAAAAGGAAAACCCACCTTATTCAAGGTGGATTTTTCTGTGAGCGTTGAGGGACTCGAACCCCCGACCCCCTGCTTGTAAGGCAGGTGCTCTAAACCAACTGAGCTAAACGCCCGATATTTCAAGCCCGTTATTATATGACGTTTCGTATATTTTTGCAAGTGTTTTTTATGTAAGACTTTGCTCGCTTATCTTAAACACCCAATCATGAATAGATCTTTTCCCGACATGTATCGGGACTCAAGATGACATATTTTATTGTTATAAGATCTATTTCAAATAAATCATCTTGGCTTTTCTGATCTCATTCCGGGATTCTAAAGAATAAATATATATCCCGCTTGAAAAACTTTCCATATTGATATTGATTTCATTCATACCCAATTCGGGATTTATAATCTGTCTATTCATGACAAGCTTGCCATCTAAAGAATAGATACGCAGATCAAGCGGTACAATATTATTAATTCTATAGCGAATGATCGTCGTCGGATTGAATGGATTCGGCGCGTTCCCGATCAGTTCGAGTTCAAATTCTTCAGGGATATTAACATCATCAATGCCTGTTAATATTTTTGTGATTGAACCTTTTCTATCAGCTGAACCACGATGCATGGACCAATAAATCGTTCCAGCAAAACTCTTTAGGTCAATAACTGATAAACCGGAGTAATTTCCTGAGATCAGATCATTATCGCCATCATCATCGATATCTGTTACGGCCAATCCGGATTTTGATAACATTCCGGTATTAAGAGGATAACCTTGAACCCTATTGCCGTCCATGTCGAAAGCATAAATATAACCATCATTTCCTATGGCGAGAATTTGTGCTTTATCTTCTGCATCATCCAGCACATCAACAAGGATCAATGACTTATCTATTCGACTTACTCTTTTGGGCCAATTACTTTCCAAGGTCCCGTTAAGCACATCGATCTTATAGATATCTCCGGATGTTGTACCAAAGAATGCAAAAATATTGTCTTCACTTACATAAATGGCTGGAGATGCATAAATAGCTCCAGATCCATCAATCATAAATCGCTGTGTTCCATCAATATCAAAACCATACATATCGCCATTATCGTTCCCAATTAAAATGATAGCTGAATGATCTCCCGTAACAATAACCTGAGGTTCTGATGTAATAGAACCCGATGTACTGACCGGCCATCCAATTGGGGTCGTTCCGTCTGCCAGGACGATAGAACATTGCCCGCTTTTATCACCATAAACAATATCATCAAGCCCGTCGGTATTCACATCTGCCAGTGAAACACCGCCATGCAGGAACTGTCCCGTTGCATGTGGAAATGCTGTGACATCCGTGCTGTCGTGATTTAAAGCATATATGTTTTGATCATAGGAACCAACAACCACTTCAAGCTCAGGATCGTTATCAACATTCCCAATTGCGGGTATTGCGGTAAAAAATACTTTGGTATGTCTTGTCCATTCGCGATTTCCCATTACATCGATAACCTCAATTTTGAAATGTGATGTTGTAACGATCTCCAAAGTATCATCCAAATCAATGTCGGCAACAGCAATTCCGCTAAGCTGTGAACCGAGAGATATCGGAAATCCATCAAGCGTATCGCCTGTATGATCTACAATATATAATTCTCCACTTTTATCTCCGAAAATGATCTCCTGTTTCCCGTCGCCATCTATGTCAACGAACAAGGGAGAAGCTTCTACGGCAGTACTTGCGTAAAAAGGGAAGCCTTTTTGATCTAGAGATAAAGAAACATCAAGAAGGATGGTTTTTTCATAGGGCAATTCACCGGAGTCATTTGCTACT
>DAOVOB010000185.1 GCA_030629925.1 Fidelibacterota bacterium | reverse complement strand
TTCACCCGAGAGAATAGCCAACCATTCTTCATCATTCCGGTGGGATTCTAAAATGGCGAGCAGAGAATCGATATCTTGTGCGGCAACTATTCCTGGGAGGAGGGCGAAACATAACAGCAATGTAAGTATAATTCTTTTTAGCATAATCTTATTTTAAAGATACAAATACAATGGACAATTGACAAGCCTTCGCTACTTCCTACGGTAAATCTACGGAGGTCAAGAAAGCTACGGTTTGCAGGCAAAGGACAATTACGTAAGACGTAAGATGTGAGAGGTAAGGAGAAGAGGAATTGTCATCTCGACCGGAACGTAGTGCAGTGGAGAGATCTATTCACCCTCACAGAAAAACAATTTCTAGTCATCCTGAAACGTTATCCGGTGGATGACGGGTTCCCCGACCTTCGTCGGGGCAAGCACGATCTCTATGTCAATGCGATTTATATAAATATTAATGCATAGACCACAGCCTGCCCTTCCGAAGCTTTAGCGTAGGAGGGAGTGGTCGAATATAGTAGAAGTTCATTCCTCAAAGTATACAACCCCAGCGGGGTTGAATATACTCTTGAGCATTCCCTTCTTTTCTTTGCTTAACCAAAGAAAAGAAGCAAAAGAAAGTTTCTCCTACGCTAAAGCTTCGGAGAACAAGCTGATTTTCTTACCTGTCCTTCGTAGTTCCGTCAGGAACAAAGTAGTAACGTAATGCTCGCGGAGGTCTCCTTTACGGGACTCCGCCAGTTGACGGACAGGAGGACAAAAGATTTCTTTCAAGTATGTTTTCTCATGAATAGATCCCTCGACTACGCTCGGGATGACAGGTTTCTTCTCTCATTTTCTCAGTGCTCATATTCCCAGTGCCCGGCGCTCAGCGCCCAGCGCTTAATTTCCATACCCCAATTCCATTTCTCAGTACCCGGTCCACTTCTTTGTATTCAAATAAACCCTCCGGCAGGACATTGGGTAGTCCGCCGCGTCGTGTATAATCTTTGAAATTCCGGTAATGTTCTCCGCCGGCAAAGGCTTCTATGGCTGAGATCATAAAACGCCCCCAGGCATGCGTACGATCATCAAAACAAAAATCCGCAACGATCGCAATACCATCAGATGTCAGCAGGCGGGCGATCTCCTTTAAAATGGCATGTTGTAATAGTTGATCTTTTTCATGTAAGGCCAGAGAGATCAAAATAGCATCAAAAGAAGCGTTTGTCAAAGAGGTCGCTGAAGCATCTTCTTCATGGAGTGTAAGCCGGGGTGATTTTTTCTTTGCGACCGCCAGCATCTTCGATGAAAGATCCACGCCATGGAGATCCGTATAACCCATATTATCCAGGGTATGTAACTGGTCGCCGGTACCGCAGCAAAGATCCAGTATTTTGATATTTTTATTTTCAGGCAGAGCATGCATTATTGCTTGACGTAAAGGTTTGAGTGCCCCCCGAAGTAATGGGTCGTACAATTTGGCAGATAAATCGCTGATCGTTTCCACAGTTTCCCTTTTTTTAGTTGATAAGACAAATCAAGTATTTACATATATACAATGTGTGATGGAATAACTTAGCGAATAACAAGGATGATAACAACGATTATACATTTAGGGGTAATTTTTTCCCTTGCATTGACTATGTGAAAGTTATAACTTTCACAAGCGAGACAAAAATAGTTATGAAAACACACGGGGTAGGGGTTGGATTTTCATTACGATAAAATATCTGAAGCAGTGATCCGGAGATTAACGGATTATTTGCGTTGTGTCCGTATTGCAAGCTCAAGCGGTGAAACACTATTAACATCTAAAGACATTTCAGAGACTTGCGGGTTAAAGCCCAGTATTATCCGTAAAGATCTTGCTCTGTTTGGTGCCTATGGGATAAAAGGGCAAGGATACAACACAAATGAATTGACATATCATTTGAACAATATTCTCGGCTTGAACAATATAAAAGATGTGATTTTAATCGGAGCCGGCCACCTTGGCACTGCTATTGCGCGCTATCCCGGATTTATCAATGCCAATTTTAATTTTATAGCGGCTTTTGATAATGACCCTGAGAAGATTGGTGGTAATATTGGTCACACAAACATATATTCTATAAAAGAATTAAATAAATATATCAAAGAAAATCAGATCGAGATCATTGTTCTTGCCGTTCCCTCATCGGCCGCTTCCGGGATCGTTGAAAATTTAGATTCCAATATTGTGAAAGGAATCTTGAATTTTACCTCAATGGTCTTTCCGGGCCGTATGAATGATATGTATGTACATAATATTGATCTTGCAAAAGAACTGGAAGTTATTTCCTATTGTATGAAAAACTGTTTAACGTAAATAAATAATATTCATGAAAAAAATAACGATTAAATAATTGAAAGCAGAATGATGAAAAAATTAAAACACATGATTTTATCGTTTTTAGGCCTGATGCTGATCTGGGTCCTGCTGACCTCCTGGGATTTACAGGAGATTTATGCCGGGCTGATCGTATCCGCACTGATCGTGCTTTTGTCCCTGGGAATGGAACCGGTGTTAGGGGATGTGAAGCTCACTCCCAAGGCATTGGTCTTTGGTTTGTGGTACATTTTTGTTTTCCTCAAAGAACTGTTGGTTTCCAACCTGGATGTAGCACGCCGCGTAGTGAATCCCAAATTGCCCATTAAACCGGGGATCGTCAAAGTAAAGACAACCCTGCACTCCAATATCGGCAAAACGATCCTAGCAAACTCTATTACGCTGACACCGGGAACCCTGACCGTGGATATTAAAGATGAATATCTTTACATCCATTGGATCGAGATCAAACATGATGATCTTGAAGGTGCCACAAAAGATATTGTACAAAAATTTGAAAAATACCTGGAGGTGATCTTTGGTTAATATCATTTATCAAATTGCAGGTGCTATTGCATTGGCAGCCATCCTACTTACTTTCGTTCGTATGATCAAAGGCCCCACTGCAGCGGATCGTGTCGTTGCCTTGGATGCGATGACTATTATTTCAATTTCACTGATCATCTTTCTTGCGGCAACGCTTCAACGCGTTATCTATATTGATATCGCAATGGTTTACGGATTGATCTCCTTTGTGGGTGTCGTGGCCATTGCACGTTATCTGGAAAGGGGGATATAATGGAACTAGCAGGTGCTATTATCACACTGATCGGATCTATTTTCCTTTTTCTCGGTGCCCTCGGCCTTCTGCGCATGCCGGATATTTTCAACCGGATGCAGGCGGGAACAAAAGCGACCACTCTGGGAAGTATTCTCTTTCTGGCCGGAACAGCCTTGGCTCATGCCGAATGTACTTGTATCGGAAAGATCGTAATCCTGATCCTGTTTATTATTTTTACCAATCCTTTGTCTTCACACGCTCTTGCCCGTGCCGCCCATCATATCGGTATTCCCTTGGCAAAGAAAACGGTGAAAGATGATCTTGCGAAGGATGAAAAAAAGAACAAGAACTCCCAAACCGGAGAAGGAGAATAACAATGATCACCGCTATTATTATTGTATTGGGAGTTATTATGATCGCTGCGGCTATTCTGGCGGTGCACCAGAAAAGTTTGCTGTCGGCCATCATTGCTGCCGGCGCGATCTCACTCCTTGCATCCATTCTCTATATCATACTGGCAGCCCCGGATGTCGCGATGACCGAAGC
>DAOVOB010000234.1 GCA_030629925.1 Fidelibacterota bacterium | reverse complement strand
GTGGGGAATCACGAATTTGACAAGGGTCTTGTTGAACTTAAACAGCGGGCAGAGGAAGCTAACTTTCCTTTTCTCGGTGCTAATATTGTGAATGAAAGCGGGGACATAGCTTCTTTTCTGAAACCCTATATTATAAAAGAAATGTTTGGTATCAAGATCGGTATTTTGGGTATTGCCACAGCAACTACTCCCTCAATGAGTTTTCCGGAGCATGTAAAAGGACTCACTTTCCTGCCGGAAATTGCCACAGCAAAGAAATGGATCCCGATTATGAAAGAAAAAGGCGCAGAGATCATTATTCTCTCCACGCATACCTGGACACCCTATGAACGCGACAAAGAAGCCGCTCTACTGCAAGAAGCGATCCAACGCGGTGAATGGCCCGACGAGAACAAGATCGGCGCTCCAGGCATGGAAATAGCCGTTTCAGTACCGGGTATTGATGCCATGTTCACCGGTCATGTTCATAAAGGATTCCCCCTGCCCTATGAAGATCCAATTAACCATACCTTGATCTTCCAGAATTATGGTAATGGCACTAATATTGGGCAGGTTAATTTTTATATTCACAAAAAAACCAAAACATTGGCCGGTTACGATTTTACGGTCGACCAAAGTGCGATCATCACCCTGCTTGAAGATGAGTTTTGGATAGATACGGAGATCGACAGTATGATCGAAGCTCGAAAGGCTGTCGCTGAAGTTGGTTTTGACAAGGTCATCACTATTCTTCCGGCTCCTTTGCGCCGCGCGAATGAAGGTCAGTCTATTTTGGGCAATCTTCTCTGTGATGCGGTTGTATGGTCATCAAATGCCGATGTCGCTTTTTCAAATTACGGCGGACTTCGTTCCGATCTCGAAGCAGGTCCTTTGACTTATGAGAGTCTTTTCCGTTTCCTACCTTTTGGAAACCGTATTACCATCTTCAAAATGAGCGGTGCCGAATTGGATGCTCTTATTGAAGACCGGGTCAGCGGAAATTCCCGCGGCATGCTGGTCTCCGGCTTGGAAGTGATCGTAGATAAACGTAAAAATGAGCGCAACCGTGCTAAGATCCTGACAGTACAGGGCAAGGCTTTCAACAAAAAAGCCATTTATAAAATTGCCGTCTCGGATTATCTTGCAGAAGGAAATTCGGGTTACGACAGATTAACGACCATCGGTGAAGAACACCGTAATAATACCGGACTCATGATGCGTGAAGCATTACGGGATTATATCGTTGAATTCGGACCGACAACGCAAATAGATACTCGGTGGAAACTCATAAAATAATTGATAATTGACAAAGGATAATTGACAATTACGTGAACCGTAATATGTAAAGAGTTGAAAAGTTGAAGGTTTTCTGGTGGTCATGATCGAACATCTGATCATTTATTGGAGGTCTCCATATACCATATACCGCAAACCCTTTTAATTTTCTTCTTTGTGGCTCTTGGTATCTCTTTGCGCCTTTGTGAGAGGTCTTATATTAATGAAGAACAAAGCAATACTGATCTTACGAATATGTGCAGTTGTTTTTGCTGTTTTTTCTTTGTCGTATAGATTAATATTTAGTCCCATACGCGGACAAAGCTTCATATATCAGTTGGGCTTCTTTTCTATGCAAAGCAGTCTGTTTATTGCCGTTATCTTCATCCTTTTACTGATCAATCAATTGCGTAGAAAACCCGACAAAAATATAAATCCAAGTTTTCGGGGTGCAGCACTTTTGTATGGTGTTGTTACCATGCTTATGTTCCTCATTTTTTTCTTCGGTACTTTTAATTTGTACAGTTTTAATTTGATCGTTTTGATCATCAATCATATTGTACTGGCCGTATTTTTGATGATCGATAATATTATAACAATCAAGCCTCAAACCTATAAATGGGATCTGCTGCTCTATTGGATGATCTATCCCTTTTATTATCTGCTCTTCATAATCGTTGAAGGTCTTGCCTTGGGGCACAATCGCTTTTATTTTTTGGTCTATGATAAAATAAATCCTTCTTTTTATCCTTTTGTACTTTTTCTGATGTTCTTCATATTTCTTATAGCCGGAGTTTTGATGATTTTTGTAAATAGCATATATAAGAACCCAATGAAAGAGAAAGATAAAAGTCCGGGAATAGAAGATTGAAGAGAGTTATGGATTTAGAAGTTTAAGGGTTTAAGGTTTAATAGCTCACAGATCATCGGAAAATACAGGTACTCTATGAAAAACAAAGCATTATTGATCTTCCGCATTTTTGCCGTAGCCATTTCGTTGTTCGGAATGAGCTATCGTTTGATCATTGCCCCTATATTGGGTGATGGTTGGATGCAGTTGATCGATACCTTGGGATATTTTACGATCCAAACAGGGATCATGGTTACTGTCATATTCACGCTATTACTCATTAGTCAAATTACTGGTAAGCCAAAAATTGCACCCCCTCCTTATGTTCGCGGTGCAGTCCTTCTTTACACAATTGTTGTGACCGTGATCTTTCATGTAATGCTTAAGGAAAGAATTGACTTTAACGGTTTGAGTAACTTCGTTCTCTATATCAATGGCGGGGTAACTGCTATATTATTGTTAATCGACAATATTCTTTCAATAAAGCCACAAGCCTACAGATGGAATTATTTATTCCTTTGGATGATCTATCCTGTTGCTTATTTAATGTTTTCTATTTTTGAAGGACTCGTCTTTAATCGTTTTCGGCATTATTTTTTAAATTTTTATGAAACCGGATTAAGTTTTTATATTCTTACAATAATCTTATTTTTTATATTTATTGCCGGTACGGGTGCATTGATCATATTTCTTAATAAACTATATCGAAAACCTAAAGAACATCATGAAGCAGATATTTAGACTTGTAATTATCGTGAT
>DAOVOB010000115.1 GCA_030629925.1 Fidelibacterota bacterium | reverse complement strand
TCATAAGCATAATCCGCCAAATAATAAAGAGTACCGCTATAATTTCCGAAACCATCAAGAATACTATCGTAAGTATAGAAATTTCCTTTTTCCTTTAATAGTGTGGGTATTTCGTTAAAAAGGTGAGCAAAGCGTTTCTTTAGTTTTTTATCCTTGTTTGCAAATTCCTTTAATGCAGCTTCTTCGGTTTTCTTTTCATTGATAAAATGACTTCTAGTAAAACCGTCAATATTTCCCTGATATTTTTTCATAAAGTTGTTTAAACTGGCATGTCTACTTGATAGACGGATCTTAGCCTGAGGGTCCTTCTGAAATAATTTCTCCATGATAGCCAGAAGGTCATTATTCCTGGCGATATAAGGCAAGTATTTTTTATTTACGTTATATTCAATATCTGCCGCTGTACGGTAACGGGTGGTGACACCCGGAAAACCGATAATAAAAGCGGGATCCCCGACAGAAAGATCTTCTGTGCTGACTTTAAGCCATGTATCTACATTTAGAGGAATATTTTCGGGAGCGTAGCGGGCAGACATGCTGTCCGGCCCCATGTAAACACGGTAAAAAGTAAAATCACCGGTATGACGCGGCCACATCCAGTTATCAATATCGCCACCGTACTTTCCAATCGATTCGGGAGGTGCATAGACAATGCGGACATCCAGATATTTGGTAAAGACATATTTGCGATATTCACGACCCTCAAAGAGTTTGGCGACCTTGCAATAGAGGTCATCTTGATTATTTTCCGTTTCTTTAATGATATCTCGTATCTTTTTCTTGATCAAGGTTTCACGCTCGGTCAAATCAGCCGCTTTTCTTGCAGCTTTAAACACATCCTTAGACACATCTTCAATTGAGGTCAGCACATAGGCATACTGCCCCGGGGCGGGGAGTTCCTGAGTTTGATCAGCAGCCAGAAAGCCATCTTTGATATAATCGATATTATCACGGGCTGAAGATCGCTGCAATGATCCGTACGCACAGTGGTGATTGGTTAGAACAAGCCCCTGTGGTGACACAAAGGCAGCTGAACATCCACCCAGCCAGACAATGGCATTGTGAATACTGGTATTTTCCTGATCGTAAATCGTTTCGGCAGGTATATTGAACCCCTTGTTTTCGAGATCAAGATCCTTGATCTGCGACATAAGCCACATGCCTTCATCTGCAAAGATCAGTGAAATACTTAGTAAAATAATCGTGATTGAACGCTTGTACATTTATTAACTCCTTATTCCGAACAGACTGTAATGTAATTATTTTCAATATTAATGTGAAAGGATTTTCGTTAAAACCTATTAATGGCTGATCTTGTCATCTCGACCTCTTCTACGCCAAGGCTACGAAGAGCAGGCAAGTTCACCGATATTTATCGGCGCAGGCAGGATGACATGTTTATTTTGTTAAGATTAAACGAATATATCATCTATGGGTTCATCAGAATGTATTCTGGCATTTAAGATCATTTTTGCCGAATGGGCGCATTCGCTTTTTATTTGCGTTTTCCAATCACCTTCATTCAGGGACGTGATCCCTAATTTCAGGCTTTTCCTGTCATAGTATTTTCCTCACAACAATATGCTTATTTTTTGCGATATTTTTTTAATAGTTCATTTGCAGTATGAACGATATTCTCGTCAAGATCAAAATACGTATTCAAATATTCCAAAGCTTTATCTTCCTGGTCGTATTTCTCAATATTCCCTTTACTGCGGATCTGAACATAATTATCGTTGATATAAATGAATTTACCGTCTACAAAACGAGATGCCACGATAGCATTCATATAATTGAATGACTCTATCCAGTTTTCTTGGAATTTAGTCTCACACAAAGGTTTGACATGAAAAGTATAGCGTGTTTTGTGTTGTCCATTTGTGATGGTTTGAAGCTGATATTGACCTTTATTAATATGTTGTACCACAAAATCGATGGCACCGTTTTTCTGTATCGTGATACTGTTTTCTTTAATTTCTATGGGGGTATTAATAAGATAGCCGGGATCAATAAGATATTTTTTATCATTTTCTTCAGCAACAGCAAAGAAATGAGGAAAAGTTCTACGGTGAATATCTGCTTGCACGGGGTAGGCACGGAATCCTTCGACCGTCAGCGACTTTATAACAAGATTAACAAGAGAAAAACAAGTTCCACCAAAATGAAATTCCTGATGATCTGAAAGAAGCGTCTGACTGTCACGCGGTCGTTTTTTTGGAGCCATTTCCAGGCGTAATATCTTGGATATATTCTCATATGGAATATTCTTCAAGATCGAAAATAATTGTATGTCGTTCATTTTGTCCATGAGGGAATGTTAGTAAAAAAGTTGATTATTCACAATAATAAAGCGTGGGAAACTTGACTCAAGTTTTCAGGAGCAATCCCTGTATAAATTCTGTGTTTAGGTCAATAAAAAGGAGCTTTTAGTAATGAACTTGACTCAAGTTTTAAATAAAGTTTATTTAATAAGCATGATACAGATCACAGCAATTTACATCAATTATTCAGAAACTTGAGTCAAGTAGTTAATAATTATAATTCTGATTTATATTTTACCAATAATTGAATGCCAAATTTCAGATATACAATGATTAACACAAATCCCCGATATCATCATAAAACCTATAAAAAACAGATAAAAAGTGTTTGAAATATTTCCCCCGTTAATTAAATTCAATGCATATGAATAATGAAATTCTCGAAGTAATAAAAAAGTACGAAGGTAAGAAGGGTTCTGCTATACCGATATTGCAGGATGTTCAGGAAATAGAAGGCTATATTACAAAAGATAGTATCCGCTATATTTCAGAGCATAGCGGTATTCCTTCAGCTGAGTTGTATGGAATAGTTACTTTTTATTCCATGTTTCGCTTAAAGCCGCAAGGACGACATCTTATCCGTATTTGTAAAGGTACGGCTTGTCATGTTTCCGGCGCGGATAACCTTGATTCAGGCCTTCGAACACTTTTAAATCTTCCTGAAGGTGAAAATACCACAGAAGATGGTAAATTCACACTGCTTGAAGTGGCCTGCCTGGGATGTTGCAGTTTGGCACCGGTGATCATGGTCAATGAAGATACTTACGGAAAATTAGCTTCGGATAAGCTTTCTAAAATCCTTGATAAATACGAATAAATTATGATGATCAAACAAATCAAAGTTGGTATGGCCAGCTGTGGCTTGGCAGCCGGTGCAGGTGCTGTATATGACGCTTTTAAAGAAGCTTTACCTGAAACGGTGGAATTAAAAAAGACCGCATGTATTGGCTTTTGCTATGCAGAACCAATGGTAGAAGTGATAAATGATAAAGGCGAGAGCCGCTTTTACGGTTATCTGACCCCGCGGGATGTTAAGAAATTTGTCGATAATACACCTCCGGAGAAAAAATTGCTTCTTTCCGAGTATGAAGATGCTCCAGGAAACAAGAAATTTACTCAGCAAGTTCGTATTGCGACACGGAATTCAGGCGTGATCGATCCCGATAACATTGATGAATATGTTGAAAGTGAGGGCTATGTAGCTCTGAAAAAGGTTTGTTGTGATATGTCACCTCAATCCGTAATTGATGAGGTTAAAAATTCGGGATTGCGCGGACGAGGTGGAGCAGGATTCTCAACTGGATTGAAGTGGCAATTTGCTAAAGATGCACCCGGCGACAAAAAATACATTATTTGTAATGCCGATGAAGGTGACCCCGGTGCATTTATGGACAGGAACCTTCTTGAAAGTGATCCCCATGCCATCTTGGAAGGTATGGCAATTTGTGCTTTTTCCGTTGGAGCCGATGAGGGTTATATCTATTGCCGTGCAGAGTATCCGCTGGCAGTTCGCAGATTAAAAAAATCTATTAAAGATGCAGAAGAGAAGGGCTTTTTGGGTGACCATATTTATGGAAGCGATTTTTCACTTCACTTAAAGCTCAAAGAAGGTGCAGGCGCATTTGTTTGCGGTGAAGAGACAGCCCTGATAGCATCTATAGAAGGTAAGCGAGGAATGCCGCGATTAAGGCCTCCATTTCCTGCACAATCCGGACTTTGGAAGAAGCCTACGAACAATAATAATGTTGAAACTTATGCCAATATTCCATGGATCATCAATCATGGTGCTGATGCATATGCAGCATACGGAACAGAAAAAAGCAAAGGAACTAAAGTCTTTGCTCTGGCAGGAAAAGTAAAAGAACCCGGTTTGGTTGAAGTTCCCATGGGAACGACCCTTCGTGAGATCATTTTCGATATCGGCGGCGGAATCAAAGATGACAGACCATTTAAAGCTGTTCAGCTTGGCGGTCCGTCCGGCGGTTGTATCCCAGAACATTTATTGGATACGCCTGTTGATTACGATTCTATTGCAAAGATTGGTGCTATTATGGGGTCCGGCGGTATGGTTGTTATGGATGACACTACTTGCATGATCAATATTGCCTCATTTTTCCTTAATTTTACTCAAAATGAATCCTGCGGTAAATGTACTTTCTGCCGGATCGGAACCAAGCGCATGCTGGAGATCCTGCGAAGGATACAGGCAGGTAAAGGCGAAATGGAAGATATTGATAAACTTCAGGAATTAGCGGAACAGATCATTAACTCTTCCTTGTGCGGACTGGGAAAATCGGCGCCAAATCCCGTGCTTTCAACATTAAGATATTTTAAGGATGAGTATTTAGCTCATATTAATGATAATAAATGTCCGGCTGGTGTTTGTCGTGATCTGGTCAATTTCGATATTGATGCGGAAGCCTGTACAGGTTGTACGCTTTGTTCGCGCAAATGTCCTGTTAATGCCATTGAAGGTGTTGTTAAAGGACCTCACAAGATTGATCAGGATATTTGTATCTCCTGCGGTGCATGTTTTGAGGTATGTAAATTCGATGCGGTAATACGATCATAATAATTAAAAACAAATAGATACTATGCATATTTTACTTAACAATAATAAAGTTTCTTGCAAAGAAAACCAGACAATTCTTGAAGTCGC
>DAOVOB010000239.1 GCA_030629925.1 Fidelibacterota bacterium | reverse complement strand
GTACGTATGATCACCACCGCAACCTTTATTGAAGAGGATGCACCGGTCGAGATCGCAACCTGGTTTCTCCCCGTACGTTAATCCTTCTTCCCCCTTTCCGGGTTTATATAGAAAAGGCGTCTGTCAACTAACAGACGCCTTTTTACATATAAGCATTCAATTATGTCATCTCGACCGAAGTTCTCTATAGCTTTAGCGATGGAGAACGCAGCGGAGAGATCTCAAAAGTTAGCATAATATCAAAAAGTTTGAGATTTCTCCCAGTCACCGTAAAACTTCGGCTGCGAAGGCTGTACTTTAGCGTAGAAGGGTTCGAAATGACAGAAGAAAAAGGAGCTATTTAAAAAATTGGGCTCAATGACTGATTTTATTATTTATAGGGAACTATCAGCAATTTTCAATGTCTAATAAAAGAAAACAAATTATCCTATTACCCTCCCCGGGTATATATAGAAAAAGACGCTCTCCCCGAACGTCTTTTCTGCTTTATATAGAAAAGAAGTACTTGTCATCTTGAACCCCGATGGGTCGGGGCTGAAAGATCTATTCATGATTCTAGAGTAATATCTGTGATCTTCATGTAAGCTCTACTGAACGTAGGCTGGAAGAATCTATTCATGATATAAATATTATGTTCTTGCTTTACCCCGTGCTTTCTTGATATCCGAAGGTTTACCGAAGGATATAGCTCGGGGTCTTATAATTAATTAAAATTTGGGGTTTCAACCCCAGTTTGGGTTAAAACCCGGTTTATGGGCACTATGATCCACGGCATAAATGCCGTGGCAAAGCATCATTACATTTCGGACACCTACTAACGAACGTCTTTTTTGTGTTATATATAATAAAGGGCTCAAAATATTGAGCCCCTACTTTATTCTTTATACTTTTATCTTTTGCCTTGGATTCAACGAATCCTCCCGATATACACCACCCTGTCATCACCGCTTAGAAACAATTCAAATTTACTGACTTCAACGCCATCAGTGGATTTATGAGAGCCAAATATCTTGGCTTTGTATACTTTTGCTTTTTTATCGTAACGAACAGATTCGATAAGAGACGCATGGCCGAACCATGTCCCGTTTTTGCGTTGCTTCCAATATTGAATAAAATCACCCGGCTTAACTTGTGACATATCTTTGATCTGCACGCCAAAATTATGTTTCACTATCGCATAAGCCACGCCACCGTATCTCGGATCTTGCAAGTCCGGGCCTTCTTGAACAACATTGCGACCAAGATTTGAATGATTGATCAAAACATCATTCTTCATCTCGTGGGTATAGCCGATATTGTGGCGGCTCAGTATCGTATCAACGACAGCCGATACAAAGGTCGTACAATCAAGATGCTTTTTGTCCACACTGTATGAGCCATACGTCCATCCGCAAAAGACTTCTTCTTCTAATTCATGCGCAATACCCAGTGCATCGGGAGGGCTAGCGATAAGCTCTCTGGCATCTTGGCCCCATACAAATACAGCTGTAATAATAAATATCAAAACAATAATATTTTTCATTTTTTTCAACCTTCCCTGAAATTGTAAGGGACGGTCGCGACCGTCCCCTACAGTCTTCATATTAAAAATGCTTCTTTCATAAAATACCACATCATCACACCCGAGGCCATCAATTTAATAACCACTCCCCCAAGAAATCCAATAAAGGTACTGAATCCTGATTTAAAAGCTTCGCGGGAATCTTTTCCTGTACTCAATTCACCAATCACAGCACCCAAAAAGGGTCCGATAAGTAATCCCCAGGGAGGAAAAATGAGCATCCCGGCACCCAGTCCGATCATGGCTCCCCATACGGCGCGCTTTGAACCACCTGATCGTTTTGCACTCCATGCCGGCATAAAATTATCCAGTATTGTTACAACGAGAGTAATAATCGCCATAATGATCAAGAATTTTGACGAGAACTGATACTTTGGAGCTGCATGTAAAAGGAGCAATCCTATATAACTTAAGGGTGGTCCCGGAATAATTGGCAACAAACAACCTAGGATACCGAAGATCGAGAAGAGAAGACCGATGATAATTAATGCTATATCCATTTCAAATTCCTTTATAATTGGAATAATAGGGAAAAGCGTTTTAAATAACAAGCGGGAAGCGTGAGACGTGAGACGTGAGACGTGAGACGTGAGACGTGAGACGTGAGAATTTTTCGAACTACTGATTAAAAACACGAGTTAAATAAAATATTCTTCTGCCTACTACCTACTACTTACTGTCTGCTGACTTCTCGCTTCTTGCTTCCGGTTTTTTCTTCATTTAACAATTGATAACGCCTGCAATAAATGCTAATTTAACGAGCTATTGTTTAGCAATGTTTTTACAATACTAATTGTCTTAGCGAAAGGTGCGCAAATGTTAAAACCCGGTGTCATTCCGTCCGAGGAACCCCAGATCAGAGTCGGTATTGTTTTACCTCATGATGATCAAAAAAAGATAACAACTTTTTTATCCGATATGTGCGATTATGAGATGGCTGTTGATACTCTGACTTTTTCAACTTGTGACGTTGCCAGCATTCTTTTCAAGATCGAAGACAATGCCATTTCTTTTAAGATAGATGGAAAAAAGTACGAAAAAGTGAATAAGGTCGTCTTTCGCCCTGTCGCTAAAAATGCATATATCACTCTCGACCCGGTTATTTCAGGACGTGAATTTCACTGGCGAAAATATATTTCAGTAAAAGTACCCGGCAACGTCGAGATCTCAATGGTTGACGGCAATTTACTTGTTGTCAATGAACTGCCTTTAGAACAATATCTCATGTGTGTTGCT